>JAUVLN010000025.1 GCA_030600725.1 Thermoplasmatota archaeon
GGTCGGCCAGCCAGGGTGCATGATCGTAAAGTCCTGCCATGATGCTCCTTCAGGTATCATCATGGAAGATATTAAAGTTATACATGAAGGGGCAAATTCCGAATGATCAATGCATAATCTTCAATAGCCATATAATGCCCAATAGATATCATGACGGATAGTGAAAAAAGGTCCCATCTCGATGAGAACAGGTGCGATCGTGGTGGATCTGATCCCTGTTGCTGGAGCAATGATCTATTTCAGCAGCAACGAGGGCAGGGAGAGGGAAGAAGGAGCCAGCCCGGAGGAGGAGACGCTCACGCCGATCATGCTTCCCAACAGCCAGGTCACGAACATCCCACAGGCGAACAAAGAGCCCTCGATAGCGGTGAACCCGACCGGCCCCCCGAATATCGTTGCAACCTCCAATGATTACGGGTCCCCGAGAAGGGACACCGGAAAACGTACGTTCCGACATCTGGTGCGGCATCGTCCGGTATCGGCCCGACGGCGAAGTCGATGAATGATATCGGATAGCGAATATTTTATGCAATCCGACACATCGAAAATCATTTTCCTTCTGTAAATAATATATCGTATCGGAAGATATTTATGTTATCCGATATAATAAGGCTCGATGCCGATAAATGAAAGATTGTTCGACAGGATATCGCAAAAGAGGGATATCCTGAACTCTCTCAGGCCCTTTGATATGGGGGCCTTGCGTAGGCTGAAAGCCTCATTTGATGTTGAGTTCACCTACAATTCAAATGCTATCGAGGGAAACACACTCTCCCTATCCGAGACCAGAATGGTTCTGGAGGACGGGATCACGGCGGGTGGAAAGACCCTCAATGAACACCTGGAGGCCACCAATCACAGGAGTGCTATCGAGTTCGTGGAGTCCCTTGTCGGGAAGAGGGAGATAACTGAGATGGATGTTCTGAACCTTCACGCGATGATACTCGACAGGATCGACCCTCATAATGCGGGGTTCTACAGGAGGCACCGGGTGAGGATAAGCGGAACGAATTTCACGCCACCAAAACCCTCCCTGATCCCTGACATGATCCAGAAACTGTATGAAATGCTGAATGCCACCGGCGGCGAGCCCATACAACGGGCGGCGATGATCCACATGGAATTCGTGAACATCCATCCCTTCATCGACGGTAACGGCAGATGTGCAAGGTTGCTGATGAACCTCTACCTGATGCGCAGCGGCCTGGTCCCGGTGATCATCCAGAATAGGGACAGGAAACGCTATATCGATCATATCGTCGCCTCTCAGACGAGGGGAGATCACATGCCCTTCATCAACTTCGTGGCCAGATGTCTGGATAGGTCCCTCACCATCTACATCGATTCACTTGGCGAGGAAGATGAGGATCACATCACACTGGCGGAGGCATCGAAGAAGTGCAGGTATTCGCAGGAGTATCTCTCGCTGCTTGCCAGAAAGGGAAGGATAGACGCTGTCAAGTTCGGAAGGATCTGGACGATCTCCGGGAAGGTCCTGGAGGATTACGTGAGGGAGCGGGATGGGGGGAATTGAGAGCGTCTCTATGGGGTCCTCCCGATCTATCTCCCGTTTTCCATCAATATCTGAGCAGGGCGCCGATGCCGCCGATGGATTCGAGGAAGGCGTGCTCCTTGATGAACTCCACCTCCGCCCCGCTCCTCTGCGCCAGCTCGTAGAGCTCTTCCACCACATCCACTATTGACGTGGGTCCCCCGCAGTTGGGGCATTTCTCGGGAGGGGAGGTCCTCTCCTTGATGAACTGGCATCTCTCACATATCCACCCTGGGATGGAGATGTTCTCCAGTATCAGGAGGGATCGGACCTTGCCGATATTGAGCGCGTTCTTCACCTCGGCGGCCCCATATGCGACGGGCAGCCCCTTCAGGACCGCCTCCCTCAGCTGTTCCGCCATGGCCTGTTCGCCCCTCCTCTCATCCTCGGCTGCAACCTTCTTGCCCTTTTTCAGGAGGTCACCGGGTGAGATGCCCATCTCCACATCGATCAGCCCGATCACTTTTTTCTGGATATCCATCGGGAGCCCATCACGGACCTTCTTCTTCGCATCCCCGGGTCCGGCGATCACCAATCCGCGCATCTTCCTCCAATCGTCGGTGGACCTGATCTCCTCCACCACCATGTCGATGAAAGCCTCTATCGACCCCCTCCGCAGGCGGTTGAACCTCATCTGGGACATGCCTCCCCTCTTGTGTTTGTTCATCAGGTCGATGGATGGCCCCTTCTTCATGGTGACGATATCGGACCGGATGATGTACTTGCGGGCCTCCTGGGAGTCCACGAGGAGGATGCCGAAATCCTCGTAATAGTCGTCGAGCCTGGCAAGGGGCAGGAGGAAAGGAGACGTATCCAGGGCGATAAGGGGGTCGACGTCCACTCCCAATCTGTACACATGAAGGAAACCCAGGGGCTCTGAAGCGAAGATCACCCGCCCCTTCTCCCCCGGGATGGGCTTCCATTCCGCCCTCTCCCCTATAAGGTCCATTGTCGATTCGAAGCTCTGCGCCAGCTCCTTCGGGAGGGCCTTTCGTATCGCCCTCAGCCTTGATGCCAGGTAGGATCTGGTGATGTCCATCTTCTCCCTGGATGCGGTTGGGATGTAGACGGATAGATAGATGTCCAGCTCATCGTATATCTCCGATAATCTCCGAAGGTCGATATCGGATATCGGCGTTACCTCCTGCTTTTCGACGATCTTGAAACTCTCTTCCGGGTCCATGCCACCCCAGCGGATAGCATGTTGAAAAGTTTTGTTATGGGATTTCTAATATGTCAGGGGCACGTATACTAAACCCATGCCGTTTTTCGGCTTCATTGAATACTGTCAACGGCAAACGAAAATCTTCCAGTTGTATTAACACCTACTGGTGCAAACCTCCTTTGGTTTTTGGAATGATCCCGCTTTGCTATGAAAATAGGTTGCCTGGCCTATTTTCATCCTTATGTGTATCCCGGAGGGTTATGAGTGCTTCTACTTGAAAACAAAGATTGAGGTGCAGATGTTAATAATTGGTTGGATCCGGTTTTTAACCTTTAAGGTTTGGCTGTAAGATCCTGATCAGAATTATTATTCCAGTTTTTGATTATTTTCCATGCGAATCCTATCTCCGCCGTATCAGGGGGACCAGCATCGGTGTCTCCTTCTTATACCGTTCATACTCCTCTCCGAACCGGGCGAGAAGCAGCTTCTCCTCGTGTCTTGATATGTAATAGAGGAAGAAGATGGTGATGATCCATACGGCAGCCGCCACCAGAGAGATGCTCAAAACTATGGCCCCTAGATAAAGCAGTATCTCACTCAGATATATCGGATGACGAACGATGCCGAATACGCCCTTTGTTATCACCTCCGGCCTTTCCCTCTTCTCACCGAAAACGATGTTGTGCCCCTTTACCGCCATTATGAGTGATATGATTAGTATGGCTGCACCGATGGGTATCCTGATATACAGGGGCACATACTGATTCGGGAACGTGGTGATCCTCAGGAAGAAGGAATCCAGGATCCAGGCACCCACAAAAAGGAGTGCGAGTATGATCTGACCGGCATCCCCTACGGCATGTTCGCCTGTGAGATCATCCCTATGTTCTCTTTCCTGCCCGGTTCTCCTGCTCATATCATCCCTTCAAGGTGAAACTGCGATCAGATAGCACCTGTTCATATTAAACTCCCCTGTGCAAATCAACCGGTCTCTATAGAAAAAATGAAAAACGTATCCGTAAACTGAAAAGGTTTTAACCCGGCCCCCCTTTGCCGGACCCGATGATCGGGTACATCTTGATGATAGCCCTCCTTGGGGCGCTGATATTCATCCATGAGGCCGGGCACTTTCTCGCAGGCAGGTTGATGGGGATCCCCATAAGAACATTCTCACTGGGTTTCGGCCCCCGTATCCTGGGGTTCAAGCGAAACGGAACCGATTTCAGGATGTCCGCGATCCCATTCGGAGGCTACGTCCTCCCGGAGATAGAGGACATGGAGACATTCCACAATATACCCGTTCGAAAGAGGATAATATTCTCGTTGGGTGGACCTCTGATGAACGTCCTCTGCATCCCCTTTCTGTTCCTCTTGCTGAATCTGTTTGCCGGAGAGATCTCACCCTGGAACCTGATCATAATGCCGTGGATACAGACGGCGCTTCTAATGGCGGGGTTGTTCATATCCTTCTATATGGTTTTTACCGATCCGGGTCACCTCTCCGGTGTTGTGGGGATGGTCTCACAGGGAGGAAGCTACATCGGCTCGGACATCACCCGCTTCGTACAGATGGGCATCCTCCTGAGCATGAACCTTGCCGTGTTCAACCTACTCCCCATACCCGTCCTGGATGGGGGAAAGATAGTGATGTATGCACTGGAGAGGATGAGCGTCAGGACCAGGAAAGTACAGGTGGCTGCATCCATCATTGGACTGGTGCTTATGCTCGCCCTGATGATCTACACGACCGTTCTGGATATCGTCAGCCTGGTCCTGGGAGTTGGGCTTCATTCCTGAGCCGCTTTCTTTATCAGGTCCATTATCATCCTCTCGGGGGCTGCCCCCTCCTGATGGTGTTTCTCGTTGATGATCGTTCTTGGGACCCCCATCACATTGTATTTCTGTGAAAGCTCCTGGAACTCCGAGGCCTCGATCATATCCGAGGTCACCCTCTCGCTGACCATCGCCAGGTGGTGCCCGAGTATGACCGCCTTGGGACAGTACGGGCATGTGGGTGTTACGAAGACCTGTATGTGAATGTCCTTCTCCAGGGTCTCAAGGTACTCCATTGCCTCCTCGGATACGGCGGGTGCCCCCGATGAGGTCGTGAGTATGCTGTCCAGAAGGGACGTGAATTCGTACCCTGCCGGGATCCCGAAGAACCTGACCCCCTGGTACTTGTGATCATCCTTCGTCCCCTTGTGGATAACTATCGCGGGCGCCCTATCGATCCCGTATTTCTCGGCAAGCCCGGAACCATCCAGATCAATATGCTCCGTTTCGATCCTGTCGGAAAGATCCGCAACCTCCTCAACTATCGCTTTCGTATCGCCGCACAGCTCACAGCCGTCCTTGCTGGTGAATACCTGTATGAACACGGAACCGTCCATCTCCTTCATCGATTCAAGTACCTGATTCCTGGTGTTCTCGTCCATTATCGCCATTGTAAACACCTCCGTTATCGTCATATCGACCATGCGTCCGTGCATGGCCCATGCATAGTCGTCTATACACATGGGATATAAATCCTTTCCCCTGAAAGGTTAGGGACCATAGAGCATCTACTCTCTCGTCCATATATCATCCGGAAGCTCATCGTATGGGTTGAAATCATCACCCATGGACGAAAGGCCCTCGATACGGGCCTCGTTCATAAGGTTGGCGATATAGTTCTTCTTGATAGACCAGTAGTTGATCCTCCACTCCCTGCCGTCGTAGAGGGTGGTCTCCTCCCTCTCGGTCTTCAGTATACCCAGGTCCTCCAGCATGTAGAAGATATCCCGATCCTCCGTTCTGAGCATATTATCTATGATCCTCTCTCCGAAACCAAAGAAGTTCAGAACATGCTGGGCCATCTCCTCCGCCACGTCCTCTTCGAGCCTCTCCTCGGTATCCTTCCTCAGAAAAGACCTCTTTATCGCGGAGGCAAGAATGGTTCTTGATACCACATCCGATATCTCGCCGGGGAAGCTGCAGATGTTTCTCTGTGCGATGAGATCCTCGTTCAGTACCATGAGATTACTATCCTGCCCCCTGAGGGGGTTGACCTAGAGTATAAGTGTTTCACGATTATATAAAAACCTACCATCATAATCCCAATATTTCCAGCAACTGGCGGAATATCCCCCAAAGGTGATGGAATGTTTAATATCAGGTATTTCCTTCTACCTGCCGAGGTGCGTTGCTTGCATGATCTCCAGCTGAGCGGTTCCGCGGTCAGGGCGTTCGTTATCTGTTTCTCGATTGTCGGCATCTTGATCATGGTCCTGATAGGACACCTATCCGAGGTGGAGGAGGTGGAATTAACAGACCTGAAGAACCACATAGGGGAGGTCGTACAATCCCGTGGAGTGGTCCTCGGGACCGTTCACTACGGTTCAGGAGCCTCCAAACTGCTGATATTCGACTGTAACGACACCGCCGAGGTTTACATCGAGACCTCGAAGAAGGAGTTCAAGCCGGGAAGCCGGATCATGGTGAGAGGGGAGGTCTATCCGGGCGATGAAAGGCCCGGCATCACGGCTGCGAATGACAGATCCATTGAGGTCCTCGGGAACGGTGAGATATCGGAACTTGATAGATGGAGCGAACCCTGGGAGGTCTATGATGTCAGGGGTACCGTTGTCTCCTCGGACAGGGTTGGGTGGGACGATCACGACCTGGTGATCCTGTACTTTAGAGGGGACGTTCAGGAAAGGATAGGGGTCCTACTGCTGGAATGTGAGGAGGGGCCCGGACTGGGAGACCTGATCAACGTCACGGGAGTGCTGGGGACCGAAGGCGATCTGCTCTGCTTTGGCCCGGGGTCCCTTCAGATATTGAACAGGGCGGTACCACGGTGTATCAGCCTGCGGCAGCTCATCCAGGAGATGGAGCTGGGTGTGGCCTCCCTTGAGCCCAGGACCCTCGAGGGATTCCTCAGATATGAGCCGACCGGGAGGTCGTTCTATATCGGGGAGGAGCCGTCGGGATCCTTGATAAGCGTTAAGGTCAAGATCCCAGAACCGATCGAATTCATACATAAAGGGGACCTGGTGGAGCTTGTTAACTGTTCCATAACCTGGGATCCGCAGTCCCTCAGATATCACCTGTCCCCAGAGTTGGTGAGGCTTCTGGAACCGTACGGAACCTGGGTGATCAACCTCGAATCTCTGGATTACGGGGTGGGGGAGTTCGAGGGGTGCCGTGTCGTGGTGAAGGGCGTTCTCGAAACGATCAATGGAACGGCCGTCCTCCTTGACGGGGAGAGATCGATCATCGTTGTTGGCATCGACAACGGCGAGATCGGAGAAGAGGTCGAGCTGGAGGGGACGATCGTTTTCGACGCTTTCGACAACAGATACCGGCTGATCGTGGAGGAAGGTCCTTGATCGATCTTCTACTCCTTGTGATGTTGTCAGCACTCGTTGGGACCTCTCTTGGCGTACTGACCGGGCTAATTCCCGGGCTCCACGTGAACAACGTGGCCATAATCCTGCTCTCCCTGAGCCCGCTTGCCGTATCGGTCATATCGGATTTGGGAGTCGAAAAGGGGACGGTATACCTTATGGTCGCCTCCTCCATCGTGGCGACATCGATGGCGCACACGTTCCTTGATTTCATACCATCGACGTTTCTGGGAGCGCCGGAGGGGGACACGGCCCTGTCGGTGCTGCCCGCTCACGGAATGTTCCTCGAGGGGCGGGGATACTCCGCGGTGGTATTCTCGGCAGTCGGCTCCTTCGGGGCGGTGGTGATGGGGGTGCTGCTGCTCGTTCCGTACAAGCTGCTCGTGAACGAGCCCTTGAACGGATACATGCTGCTGAAGGAGTACATGGTGTGGGTGCTGATGGGGGTATGTCTGCTCATGCTCCTGACCGAAACGTCCAGGATACCTTACAGGCCGGTCCGGGGAGAGGATGGCACCTTGAGGTGGGAGGATGGGACGTTCTCCCGTACCGTCGGGGTGATGTGCGCGATGATGCTGTTTATCCTCGCCGGAGGGCTGGGCCTTGTGGTCCTGGACCTACCCGTCAGGTCACCGCTCGGACTGCCTGCCACGGTCCTCTTCCCAACGCTCTCCGGCCTTTTCGGCACCTCCACGCTTATCATATCCGCCAGGGATGGGGCGGTGGTCCCTCCCCAGACAATGGAGGCCCCTGATATATATCTGAAGGAGGCGGGGCCGTCGATCGTATCCGGAGGTGTGGCCGGTTCTGTGGTTGGTTTTCTCCCGGGCATGAGCGGAGGCGTCGCAACCGTGGTTGCGATGCTCTTTCGAAAGGACCCAAAACCGGAATCGGTGATCATCACCCTCTCTGCGATAAACACGGCCAATTCCCTGTTCGTCCTTGGTGCACTGTTCCTGATACTCAGACCTCGATCCGGTGCGGCCATCGTGGTGAACGACCTTGTGTCGGTGACACGGTGGGATGATGTACTGCCCCCTCAGGCACTATCGCTCCTGCTGATATCCGCGCTGATCGCATCCTCCCTGGGCTTCTTCCTCACCCTCTTTCTGGGGAAGCGATTTGCAAATATCATGCCCAGGATACCCTACCCAAAACTCGCCTGGGGCATCGTGATATTCATAGCGCTCATGGTGTTTGCCTTCACCGGACCCCTTGGCTTCTTCGTGCTGCTGGTCTCCACCTGCGTTGGGATGGTGGCACCGATGATAGGGATCAGAAGATCTCATGCCATGGGCGTCCTCCTCGTCCCGGTAATGGTGATGCTCTGGTGAAGGGGTATTTGCAAATATTTAACCGTGTGAATGGACTTATGGCCAGGGATGGTAAGGAGAAGCCAGCTCAGGTACAGATGGGAATGGATAGATCTACTTATCGCATTGTGGATATCCTTCTGGATAGCCGTGATCCTCACGATCGTCTCCTTCGGGTTCTTTCTCATATGGCTGGGCCTGAGCCTGTTGATCACCATCGTCATCACATATATTGCGAACAAGGCCATGCCGCTCAAGGCGAAGGTGACACCGGAGAACCATCCGACGATCGATCAGATGTGCGATGGATCATCCAGGGAGTTGGGCATGAAGAGACCCAGGGTCTACGTGAACGATTCGGAGGGAGTGAACGCCTACTCAAGGGGCATTCTGTCCCCCATCATCGTCCTGCAAAAGGGCATAATCGACCTGATGGACCAGGAGGAGGTCATGTTCGTGATCGGCCACGAGATGGGCCATATCAAGATGAGGCACGCTCCGATCCGTACACTGTTCGAATCGAGCATGGTGAGGGTCCCGCTCCTTCTCTACCCTCCTATGTTCATCTTCAGGATGCTGTTCCTGCGGGGGAGGTTGAGCAGGTCCATGGAGTTCACCGCGGACAGGGCGGCCCTCCATGCGACAGGGGATATTAGATCCGCCGTAAGGTGCATCATCAAGCTCAATACCAGGGAAAAGAGCGTTGATCCAGGGGATGTAGATGAGGCGATCAGTATGGAGATGGGCGATATCGCCGGAATGAAGAGGTCGCGGCTGATATCCAGAACGCTCTCAACACATCCCGACGGCCTCCGCAGGATCGAGGAGCTTGTACGGTACTCCCGGAGGACCGGCGTCGGATGGCCCGAGGGCGGATCTGGAGAGTGATCGTTCGATAGCTTATTTCATAAGATCGCTTCTAATGCCTCTTCAGATCTTTTACATCCGGAAATAAGAACGTCATCTTCATTTACTGCTTGATATAAACGGTCGTCATCCGTAACAATATAGGTCTCAAAGAATTCAGAAACAGTAACAAGATACCTATCCTCCCTGGGAACATTCTCGAACCTTTCTTCCGCTTCAACCTCAACCGAACATCGCTCTGGAGGACAATATTCTCTATTTTCCGGATTTGCCAGATAGATCTTCATCTTCTTCAGCATCATCATATCCACAAAATCGTCCGCATAATAAGTTGGTCTATCCAATTTTCCACGATATCCGTGGTATATCCTTTCACTCATGCAAAGTTTACAATTCCTATCGATAAACATATCAAAGAAGTCACGATGAGGAGGCTCTCCTTTGAATGAGAAGATGAATACATTCTCGTCAATGACCTTACATCTATTACAGACCAAATCCCCACCGCCAATTCAATTCTCGAGATAACCCATCATCTCTTCCAGGTCCTGCTCAAAGAAACCTGGAAGTCCACCTTTGATCCTTCCTTTTTCATCCATCTCGAGCTCTTTCACGTTCACACCTTTTTCATCTTTGTTAAAAAAGAATATTGCAACATCCTCTTTTGAAAGATCACCCCTGGAGATGGCTGAAAGTAAGGGGTAGATAATATGCTCACTGTGAGTTGACATTATGAATTGTTTATTCTCCAGTTTGTTGATCTTTATGAATTCATTCATTAGATCTGCTTGTGTTTTGGGATGGAGATGTATCTCGGGTTCCTCGATCAACAATGTGTCCTTCTGGTCTGCCAATGCAATTGGAATGAACATATGGAGCATCTGTTGTGTACCCAGACCTTCGTTGATCAACAATTTATTCCTATTGGATTTCAACTTGATGATCACATTGGACCCATGTTTCGATTCAGCAAATAATTTGATGTTGAGGATCTTATCGAACCACTCCGAAACCCGGTCCTTTATCTCATAATTCGAAAGTAGAATATTTCCAAGGGATATCGATCGCTGAGGTAGGCCCAGGTATTCCGTTCTCTCACCTCCGATATTTGTGATAGGTTCCGTGGTCAGCTCGAAGCCTCGTATCCCATAAATGAAATGAAGAGAGCTGAAAAGATGATGGCCGCTTTTCAATAGCTCATGCAACAAGATCCGGTAGGTCTCCTCCTCCTTCTCAGATATAGTTTCTGTATATGCTGTGATATGTTCTCTAAAAGGTTTTATCACCCCTCCTTCATATTGAAAAGAAGCTGAGATCGGGCTGTTTGGAATGGGTATTTCTTTCTCTCGCTCCATATCATTTTTTCTTGACCATTCAAGTTTGAACTCACTCCCATTATCCAGCTTGGGTTCAAATCTCACCCCATTTTGATTCATATGCTCATCAAATGAATTCCACATCCACAGGGACCCACTCGAAAAACCTGCAGCATTGGCCCTTTTATCTTTGATGGTGAAATCACCATTGATACCGACCTTGGTGTCTGATAACAAATCATTTTTTAATCCAAGGTGATCATCGCCAAGATCCACAAGATTATTCTGATGGACCCGAAGGAAATCATCTCCTGTCCATGTCCGAGAGATACCGCCGGTGTAAAGTGATGACGATTTATCATTTCTTTCAAGAGCCTTCTGCTTATATAATAGAAGAACCTGGAAGATAGATGATTTTCCACTGTTATTTGGGCCGATAAAAACTGTGATGGGCTTAAGATCCATGTCAGTATCGACATGAGCTTTGAAATTCCTGAGAACAAACTTGGTTAACATTGGAGCCAGCCTCTTTGGTAATATCAAGGCAATTTTCACTATTTAATCATTTTTCAATCTACATTTAATTTATAATCATTATTCTAATCATCTTTATGTTAAAAAAAATGGGGCTCCTTTGGATAACAAGAAGCCCCTTGATATTTCTCGGTCAGCTTCAGATGATATCTGCGAGCTTTCCACCCTTCTCGAAGGCCTGCAGGGCCTCGTCAAGGTCCTCCCTGGTAAGGCCAGCGTTGACCTGAACACGGACCCTTGCCTTGTCCCTTGCAACCATCGGGAACACTATGGGGAGGGCAAAGACGCCCAGGTGGTACAGCTCGTCCGAGAGCTTCTTGGCCTGGTGGGACTCGCCGCACATGACCGGGATGATAGGTGTCTTGGTGTTGCCCGTGTCGAAGCCCAGGCTCTGGATCTCCTTCTTGAAGTATTTTGTATTTTCCCAGAGGGTCTCCCAGTGCTGCGGCTCCTCCTGGAGCACCCTGATCGCCTCCAGCTGGGCTCCGGCCACCGCAGGTGGGTGCGAGCCGGATAGCAGCCAGGTCCTTGATTTGTTGTAGGCGAAATTGTATAGGTCCCGGGATCCGGCAGCTATTCCGCCGACCACGCCGAACGCCTTGGAGAACGTGCCCATCTCAACGTCCAGATCCTCGTTGACGCCGAAGTGTACACCGATACCGGCCCCCTTCTCACCGAGGACGCCCTCGCCGTGCGCATCGTCCACATACGACATCGCACCGTACTCCTTGCAGAGTTTAACTATCTGGTCCAGTGGTGAGATGTCCCCGTCCATTGAGAATACGCCGTCGGTGATCACCAGAACGCGCCTCTTGTCCTGATTCTTTCGAAGCAGGTCCTCAAGCTCTCCCATGTTGTTGTGCTTGTAGACGCCTCTCTCCGCCTTGGAGAGCCTGACACCGTCTATGATCGAGCCGTGGTTCAGCGCGTCGGATATGATCAGGTCCTCCTTGGATGGGGCCAGCTGTGGGATCAAACCGGCGTTGGTTGCAAAGCCTGTCTGATAGACGAGCGCCGCCTCCCTGTTCTTGAACTTTGCCAGCTCCTTTTCAACCATGAAATGGACGTCCATGGAACCTGCAATGGCCCTTACAGAGCCGGATCCTGCCCCGTTCTTCCCTGCCCATTCCTGGGCCGCCTTGATCAACCTGGGGTGGTTTGAAAGGCTGAGATAGTTGTTGGAACAGAGCATGATGAGCCTCTTTCCATCCACAGTGCACCTTGGGGACGAAGGGCCCTGTAGCTCACGAAGCTTCCAGTTGAACCCTTTCGCACAGATATCGTCGTATTCCTCCTTGAGGAAAGCAGTCGGATCTTTTACCATATTCTCGCTCCTGTATCGTAATACCTACCCGCCACCCCTGTATTCGATTCGGATAAGAGGAACTTGACTATCTATTTTTCGGGAATTACGGAATACGGGAGAAGGATTTATCTCCAAGTTACCGTTTACTGACATTGATAGGAAAGTGATTTCAGGTGAAGAAAAGACCCTCCATTGATATGCCAAAAAAGGATGACAATCCCAAAAAGATGAATATATCCAAGATACTGAAACAGTTCCATCAGATCGATGTGGGGACGGTCATGGAGTCGAAGATGTGGGACATGTGCATGGTCCCTCCCGACACCTCCATCGAGGATATCATATCACTGCTGGGTTCCAGAAAGCACATCTGGGTGGTAAAGAGCCTGAAGAAAACCAAGCTTATGGGCCTCATCACGGAGAGGGACATGGTGGAGATCATTGCACCCAGGAAGCTCAGCCCGTACAAGTTCACCATAAGCACGTCGACCCTGCGTTCCCTGATCTTCGGGGGGATAGAGACCGCCGAGGACATGATGACCACGGACCTTGTAACTGCCAAACCCGATGACACCATGGGAAAGGCGCTCCAGAAGATGAAAAGGCATCACCTCAAGAGGCTCCCGGTTGTGAAGGCGGGAAGGATCGTGGGAGAGCTCACGATGAAGTCCATAATCGTACAGTTCAAGAAGGTCATGAAGTGGTACCAGGTCCTAGAGGAATACGAGCAGATGAAGAAGTGAATCTTTTCGGTATTCTGTTCTCCGTGTATCCGATATAGCTCCGGATGAATGGTGATTCTTACAAAGATATCTATAATAGATAATGGTCGTTTTTCTTGATCATGTTTTTCCGACTTGTTTGACTAATCAGCGATTAGTCACACATCTGAAAAATGCGCTGGATTTTTCCGATATGCTCCGAATATTAGATAATGCAGTAGCATTTTCTTATGTGTGGAAAATTACATTTTCCAAACAAATCGGAAACCAAACCCAATATCTCAATAAAACCCTTGAACATTGGCACACCAGCAAAATCTAGTGATTTGAGGATTTTTACCGTCGGATAATTTCAATACCGGAAGAAATTCAGCAAATCAGTTCTCCAATCAGACGATCTCATCTCAATGGATTGTTTTACATCAATGACAACACACAATTC
>JAUVLN010000079.1 GCA_030600725.1 Thermoplasmatota archaeon
GAGTGAATGAGCTCTGCTGCAGTTTGCCCCGTAATAGCCCAATGCATCTTGTTCTGCACTGTCTTGAAAAAAGCAATGCTTATCTCCAGTGTTGGATCATAGTCAATGCTTGTGGAATAAATATCGGTGATCTTCTGGTAAAAACGCCGCTCAGAAGTTCGAATATCCTGAATACGACGGGTCAACTCTTCAAAGTAATCAAAGGGCAGGTCGGGGTTTTTCAACCGCTCATCATCCAGAACGAAACCTTTTATGATATATTCCTTCAGTCGTTGAGTGGCCCAGATTCGAAATCGGGTGGCAACGTGGCTCTTTATTCGATATCCTACCGAAATGATCATGTCAAGATTGAAGTAATCCAGATATCGTTTTACTTCCCGATGGCCCTCCTGACGAACTGTCAAAAATTTCTTTACAGTTGCCTCCGGAGACAGCTCTCCTTCCTCATAGATCGAATTGATATGATGACTTATATTCTGTTTTGAGGTTTGAAACAGCTCAGCCATCAGCTGCTGTGTCAGCCACACTGTCTCGTCTTCCAGTCTCACTTCCAGTTTCAGGGTTCCGTCTTCGGCCTGGTATACAAGAAACTGCCCTTTTTCTGGATCTCTATTATCATCCTGATCCTTCCGGGAACTCATATGGTCTTCACCTCTGTACCAGGGCTCATAAGTTTGAAGATCTGCTCAACATTGATCTTGACGCTGTCATCCTTGAATCCGGAGCCCCGAAAGACCACCCGAAGTGGTTGACGTTTTGCCAGCTCCTTGCAGAACTCTTCAGTGATCTTACCATTTCTGGTAAGACATGAGGTGGCAATTTTCAACTTTGAACCGGGCTTGATCACCCTTTTCAGATCATCTCCACAGAGGGCATTGATGCTGTCAAGAATTTGCATGGTCGATCACCTCCCGTATTCCCAATAATCCATCATGTCATAACAATTCTTTTTTATAAATAATATTACTCCCTCCTTATCAATAACCCTCTGTTGGATATTATATTGTCCTGACCAGCTTACCAACAGCTGCTTATGCTGTATCATTTTGGAATGCACTCCATGGCCCACTTATTCCAAATATACATTGCTTTAAATCATAAGTGGGCCACCCAGGGATCATCACGTTATGATCTCATCCAGACGATCCAGCTCGGCTCCCAGTTTTATCTCCTGTGCGATCCTCTTGCCTGTGGAGAGACCTGGCTCTATGAAATCCGAGTATGGGGACCCGCTTATGAACGGATTGGTTCCCGCAACGATCCTTGCCGAGATCTCGAATACCTTGAACTCCAGCTTATCGGTAACAACGGACTCCAGGCAGAACGGGCCTATCATCCCTCCGAAAAGCTCGTAGGATTTCTTCACGACGTCCTCGGCCATCGAGAACGCCTTTCCAAGGAGGCTCTCCCGGATCACAAGTGGAAGATTACCTGTCACAACAAAGGAAGGGTATATGCCGTGTTCCTTGAGCTCCTCCTGTGATCCCAACTTGTACATCTCATCTATATTGGTCTCATCCCTTCGATCCATCGACATCAGCTGGATATTCCCCTTTGCGCCGTCAACCTGATAGCCGTCTGTAGCCAGTGGAGAGTGGAAGAAATGCAGATAATATCTCGTCCCGAGGATATACTCCTGAATGTTGAAGGTCTGTTCGTAATCCACCCCCAATTTGAATTGGTTGTAATCCTTGGCAATGAAGAATCCCTTTCCCCCCTTGGCCCCCTGATATTTCACCATTACAGGCCTGTCTATCTTTTTCGGATCCTTGATCTCCTCGGGCATCTGGATCCCCGCACCTTCCAGCCATACCCTCTCCATGTTCCTGTCGGACTCCCACTCAAGCACCTTTCTATTTCCAAAAGTTGGAATGGGCAGGTTCCTGAACTTATCAGCGCCCAGGTACTCAACGAAGGAGCCGTGAGGTATGATGATCCCGTTCGCACCGATGATCTCATCGACATGGTCCTCGATCTGTTGATATTCATCCAGTAGAAGGAACCTGTCCGGTTTGGCAAGGGGGAAAGCATCGAAGATCTTGGGAGGCCTCCCGATGGAGATGCCCATCGTCTTGAAGCCCTCGGACCTGGCCCCATGAAATATCTGAAGGCTTGAATGTGAACAGACCGTGACGATGGTAAGATCCTCTCTGTCGTATCCCTCCAACGTTTTGTCTACGTCAAATGGTGCCATTATCTCGATAAGACGAAAGAGTGTTATTATCTTTTCGCCTTCACTCGAAAACGGCTCCGCAATGTGGACAGATCGGCGCGGATATCGGTATCACTGCACCGCATTCGAAACACTCTGCCATCTCCTCCTCGGACACATCCCCGGCGATCTCCATCTCCTCGGGTTCCTTCGTATCCTGCTTGATCTTGGGCGCCTGTGCACCCTTGAGCTCCTCCAGCTCCTCTTCCACCTCCATCTCAAGTTCCTCCTCCGACTCCTCACTGCCCTCCTCGACCTCCTGTCCCTCTTCCTCCCTCTCTCCCTCCTCCTGGAGTTTCAACAGGTCCACCTTGACGGGCTTTCCACACTCGGGACATTCGGTAGCATCCGGTGGGATGATAGAACCGCACTCGCACTCGATCTCATCGGAGAACTCGATGCCGCAGTGCGGACAGAACTCCGCCTCTATCTCCACGAGTCCACTGCAGTTGGAACACTTCGCCATCTGCTCCTTCTTCGTCTTCTGATAGTAGAGATATCCCACGACCCCCGCACCTGCGAGGATCAATACCAGTATGACGATGACCACCACAAGCGCGACGGGGAATTCCTCCTCCTCCTCGGATATCCTCAAATAGAAGGAGACATCGTTATTGCTCATATCTTCCTCATAGAACCAACCGTATGCATTCACCAGCCCGGACTCGTAGATGTTCTCGGTATCAAGCGGGGTATACGTGAAGGTAACCTCCTGAACCCCATAGGGTGTCAGTGATATCGTCCGTATATCGTCAGCGAAGCTGATATCCAGGCCGTCGAAGGTGTAATTGGCGGAATTGGTGATGATGAAGGTGACCTGATGGTCCTTGCCTTTTATCATCCTGAGCTCGCCGCTTTCCATGTCATATCCGTCCGATGTCGTATCAAGTTGGATCGATATGTCAGGTGCCTGGAGCACTTCGAGGGTGACCTCCATAATATTGTTCCCCTCGTCGAATTCCCTTATATCATTGTTTGGGTCCACGATCATCTGAAGGGTGTTCATACCTATCGACTTGAGGTTCCAGTAGCCCCTGATCACGGAGATACCGTTGTCTTCTATGAAACCTACGGAGATGTTCATCTCTATCCAGGAGTCCGTGGAATTCGAGGCCAATAACGTCACGGTGGCATTGCTTGCGGCCTTTCCACCATCGTTTGTGATGTTGAACTCGATGGAGATGTTCATGCCCATGAATGCTACACCGCCATCCTCGACCATCACGGCCTTGTAGGATGACATCAGGGAGATCGTATCCTCCTGTGCCACAAGCTCGGGGACATCCTCGATATCGAACACCTCCAATTTCGTGCCGAGCCTGTTGTTATCATCCCTCTGCTCACCACCATCCGTTGTGATCACGTTGACGAAGAGATCCCTCACGCCCTTCGGATACGATACTGTCCAGGGCATCTCGATATATATCGTTGAACTTCCCTGCAGGTGATCGGCCGGATATCTGTTCTCCAGGCCGATCCTTTCCGTACTTTCCGGGAACCGGATATAATCGCCGTCGTAGAACGAGATCGCGAACCCCTGTGAGGACATATCCCCAAGATTCATTATGGTCGCATTCAAGATCACGGTATTATCAACACCCGAGGATGTTACGAGGAAACCACCCTGATAGATCCGGAGTGAGGAGACGTAAATGTCCGGCAGGGTATTCACATATACCCCGGTGTAGAGGATATTGTTCTCCTCGTCCCCCTCATCGATCAATCCGGTCGGATCTATCGTCACGTAGATCTGATGGTACCCTCCGGTGCCTGCAACCCAGTCGATGTTAACCTCGGCCCAGGAACCTCCCTCTATCTCGTCAATAACGATGGATGGCTCCGTTTCCTTCCAATTTATGATCCTGCCACCATCCGCCGGGTCGCCGTCGTAGAACCTCACCTTTACGTTCCTTGCCAATGTCTGCCCGTAGTTCCAGATGGTCGCCTGCAGGGACACGGTGGATTGCAGGGGTATTGGAGAACCTGGCGTAATCAGAAGATCGTCCTCGCCCAATCCCACATCGGGTTTCGTCAGAACCAGTATCTCCCTGTACTTGAGGTTGTTCGTCTCATCCTTCTCCACTATGTGGTTGTCGGGATCGACGATCGCATATAGCGTATGATCACCAGGCTCAACAGCATCCCAGAAGATGGTGGCATTGTAGGTCTGCCCGGGTAACAGGTCGATCATCAGGGTCCTGATGACATTTGCATCGGAATCCATCGCAATCCTGACCTCCACGTTCTGAGCGGTCGTGTTCCCGATATTACCTACCACTACCCATATCGTGGTGTTGCCTCCGTCCGTGATCTGGTTGGGCCACACGCCTATCTCTGTTTCTATTGCGAGGTCTGGTTCCAGGTCCACCATCACCTCCTGGATGAACTCGTTGTTATCCTCGTACTGTTCGTTCACATTATCCAGGCTGTCTACGATTATGATAAGGTCGTGAGATCCCAATGAGAGGTCCGCATCCCATCCTATTGCGATATGAACGAGCTCCTCGGGCTCCAGTCCATCTACAAGTACGTCAATGCTCGATCTGTTCTCCTCGACCACCTCATCATGATAGAGGGTTATCTGGAACTGCCCCGCAGGCAGTTCGCCGTAGTTCATCACGTCGAACTCTATCCTGCTCCTCCCGTTGACGGTTACCGGGGTATAGGGCAGAACCTCTGCACTTCCCGGAACGACCATCAGATCGGGTAGTGTCCTGATGAGAATGTCCTGGGTGTCCATGGAATTTACCGGTACGTAGTCGTATATGGAGACGACCTGGGCGATTATCGTAACATCCCCTACCACGGTTGGGGTCCACTCGACATATGCTTCGGCCCATCCGCCCTGTCCACCGATATAATCGAATTCCACATAAGAGGCAACGATCCCAATGTCGTCATCCGTGTGCCAGGTGATATTGACATGGAACGGATTCATGTCAGGATCATCCTCGCCGATATTCTCGATGAAGATATATATATCGGATGGTGAGAGGTAGACCCACTCCGTTGAGTTGACCTGAATATCCATCGTGAAATCGGGCCCCATTCCGATGTAGTTCATCATCGAGAGAAGGTTGTTCTCCTCGTCCACCTCGACCACCTGATCCAGCGTATCCACGGTGAGGTCGAACAGGGCCTCACCCTCAAGTGCGATCCAATCGAATGTGAGCTCCACATATCCCCCGGCAGCCAATCCATCAACGGCAGCCTCGCCGAGAAGGTCTCCGTTAACCCGGAAATCCACAATGAACTCACCTGCGTCGAAGATGCCCTCGTTCGTTACGTTGGCATGGAGCTTTACGTGATTTCCCGTTATCAGCGAGCCCTCCGATGTAATGAGGCCGGCACAGAGATCCGGACCTCCCATTATGGAGATCACCATCGAGGAGCTGCCCCCTCCCAGGATTGTCGATTGGGAGGTGGAGGTGTACCCCCTGAAGGAGCCGACCATCATGTAATTCCCGAGGAAGGTCTTTCCCGATGCGGTTATGAGCGTCTGTGCAAGGGGGATCGAAACCCTCGCATTTTCATCGGTAATAAATGAGTTCGAATAGGGGATTGGCGGGTTGATCCGGGTTACATCAACGGTCGCGCCGGGGAGGGGGTTCGATACGGAATCCGTCACCATGCAGTCAATATACCAGGAAACCTCCACAACCGCCTGATCCATGGCCTTCAGCCAGTGGTTCCTTCCCGTGGGTAGGGTTCCGTTGAATGTCACGTTGAGGAGATCCGAATCATCGTAGAGGTCGAGCGTCCTGTTGAACCGGGCATCCACTGATGTGAACGATACACCATCCCAGTCGATGTCCATGATACCAACGCCTCCTCCTCCAAGCTCCAGGTCGCACTCCCTGGCATACAGGTCCTGTATGAAAATGGCATCAGCGGAGACGGCAACGTCCACATTGGAGCCGTGGATGTTCATCGAGGATCTGAAGCTCTCCCCCATGACATCGATCACAGCTCCTCCCCTTGCCATGGTGCTTATAACATTAATCTCGCCCATGTACATATTGAGCCGGGGCGTACCTGTACCCATTAGATATATGTACAATCCACCTGCCCCCATCTCGCCGAGTGTGACATTATTCAGATCCAGTATGCCGCCGTTCTCGATCAGGATGTAAGCCGGGCCGTCATCGGTGAGGAAACGGACCGCGGTATCGTTTATGGTCAGATGGCCGCCGGATCCCACCACAAGATGGCCGTCGAATCCGTAATACGACGGATACACGGTTCCATCGATCACTGCTGTGGTCCCAGTCAGGGTCATCGCGCTGTTCACTGTCAGATCGACATCGAGCGTATCGAACTTGCTGACGGATCCAGGTGGATGTATATATGAGTTGAATGTGAGAGGCCCGTTCAGATCGGACATGATACTGGTTGCGACGGTCTCCCCATCCATGATCCTCTGGAAGAGGTCCTTCTCATCCCCTTTGAATGGAAGTGACGGATAGGAGGGGAGGGAGGTCGAACGGATGATCTTTTCCGAGGCCAGGGTCAGTTCGACGGAGAAATCGGGTGTCGCATCGGAGTTGGGCATGGAGCTGTAGGTGAAGACATCCGTTGCAACGGGTATGAATGCCCAGCCGGACCCGTCGGTCATGGCCCAGAACGCAGGTATCCGGTCCATGTACTCAAGCATCTCGTCCGTGAGATATGAATTATCCATGAGGGCGTTCGTGTTCCCCTCCACCCTCTTCAGCGTTAGGTTGGTGGAGCCAACATCCATGTTCATTCCATCCATAACGTGGACCCCTATCCACCTGTAATATGTGATCCTGCTGGACGAATCCATAACCAGGAAGGCGGGGTCGGAGACCACGGAGGTATCATTGATGGTCACACCCACCAGATGGGCCTCACCACCATCCATGACCTTGACGGAGTTACGTGTCCCGGTGGAGATGTTCGATTCCAGGTCAACATCGAGGAATGAATTGATGACGGTCAGGTTGGACGGATCCGCGCCCGTACCCTTAACGGTGATATTCGCTGCCTGTATCCCATCAAGTGAGGAGCCCGAGAAGGATTGGGAATCCCTTATCTCGGAATCCACGATCAATCCCATACCTCCCGAAAGGAATTCAAGGACGATACCATCGTCATTGATATCCTTATCATCGGTTGTGCTGCCGTCGCCATCGATATCGTAGGCGAGATTCGTCTGGTCCCTCAGTTCAACGAAAGCGGAACCATCCACCTCCAGATAGCCATTATCAGTAACCGTGAGGTTGCCGGGTCCCTCGAGGATCGAATCCTCGAAGATCATCTCCGAGGAGGAGCCGGTCACGGTCATATTAATGGCGAAGTATGGTTTCAGCTGACCGGTCTGGGTGGTAAGGACGGAGTTGTGGAACTCCAGGGTACCGCCGTTCTGAACGATGATGTCGTAGATGTGGTCATCACCCCCACCGATCTTCCCGTCCATACCTACATCCTGGGAGAGCGATATCGTGGAGTTACGGATCAAAAGCGTCCCACCGTTCACCAATATATCGCCATCCAACAGATAATTCTGGCCCTCAATGATCCTGGTTGACCCCGTGTTCACGGTTATTGAACCGATAGTTGAGGACCCCGATGCAGGGGTATTCACTCCCAAAAGCATCACGGACCAACCACCCAACGCGAGCACCAGCGTCAAGGCGAATACAAACAGCCTTTTTCCCTTAAAGAAAACCGGATTATCCATCTCTAATCCCCCTCATATCATCATCATAAGATTTAGGTCAGCATAATATAATATCTGAATCCCATACGTTGTTACAACAGTCTTTCATTCATATAAATATATTGTTCTTGTAGTATGAATGATTGGAGGTTATGAAAATTTACCTTGGATTCCCCATGGCTCTTCAAGGATTAATTAAAGCAATTTTATCTTTCGCCCAGGAGCCCCGGGACCTCCCCGGGTCAGTATTTGGTAGGAAAATTTCATTTGTTTCAAATCGTTCTGATTTTCATAGCAACCCATCTGTAATTTTCATCCCATCTTGTGATCTTACGAGAAGAACTCCAAGAAGATGAGGAAAACCTCTGGTTTTCCGGAAGCATAAACTCGTAAGGGTTTTTTTATACGACATCGACCATGTATGAGCGGAGGGATCATATGGTCTCCCGAAAGAGTGCGTTGCATAGAAGATCTAATGCTTTCATTATCAGAATGGCCATATCGACCGTGGTGCTGATCATTATCACC
>JAUVLN010000137.1 GCA_030600725.1 Thermoplasmatota archaeon
AGGGAGGGGGACACACAGTGGAGGGGACATTGGCATCCCAGGTGCGGGTGGTCAAGGAGTTCTCCAGGGCAGGCCCGGAGGCAGGGGGCAAGGCGATCAATGCCCTTGCCTCCCACCTATCCGACCTCCGGAACCTGGAGGAGGAGATGGAGCAGAGGATACGCTCGACGATCGGCCAGGTGGAGCTGACAGCTTCGCTCCTGGCACCCGTGATGATCGGCAGCTCGATCGGGATCTTCAAACTTCTGGAGAGCAGCTCCATTCCCGATTCCTCGGGGGACGGTGTGGGTATGATGTGGGCCGGGTCGCCGGGAGCGGAGGCGCTTTCATCATCATCTTTTCTGATCATATCCGGCATCTACCTGCTCCTCCTTTCAATATCCACATCATTGATCCTCCATAGGTTGAGCAAGGGGACCCCACAAGGTGGCTGGCACAGGGTCCCATCGAGGATCTTGATCTCGGTAACCTCCTTCACACTGGGGGTGCTGGGGAGTTCTGCGTTGATCGGTTAGGATGTGAAAACAATGATGAAAATGAGATCGGATGACAGAGGAGGAATGGAGGGGGTCCCCCTCCAGCTTGTGATAGTCGTGGTGATAGGTGTCGCTGCGTTGGGCATATTGATCGGATGGCTGGCCATGGCCGGGGACACGGACCCAATACTGAGAAAGGTCTCCGTGGAGCCCGAGACGGTCTCCATGGAGGGCGATGGTAGGATCACCAAGGTTGTAAATTTCGATGTGTACATCTACGATTCCGAGGGAGATGAGGTGGACGGGGCGGTGCTTACCTTCTCCGGTTCGGTGGACGAGAAGGTGGTTCAGAAGGTCGATTCGGGGGACTCCGTGGAGGTTACGCTCGCACTGGCCCCCGGCGAGGATACCGGGACAGTGGTTATCAAAGCGGAGAAAGGAGGAGGAATGGGCAGCTGTGAGACCACCGTCATCGTCCTGAGGTCCGGGTAATAATATATATATCGTCCTCTTCAATATCAATACGGTGGGGAGATGGCCAGATATATCCCGATGATCTGCATTCTGATGCTTTCGCTTATGACCTGTCGGGCTCTCGGTTCAGATGATCCTGTAGGTGGATTCCCTGTTCGCCCTCCCGAGATATTGGGTAACGGCCAAAGGAACATAACCATACCCTATACCGATGAGGGGATCTCCCTGGACGGGCATATCGAACCCGGGGAGTGGCAGACGTTCAGGACCGGTTGGTACTTCGATGCATTCGACGGGAGATCGTTCAGGGAGTATTACGGGGAAGATGAGGAGTTCCTTGACCAGGATGACCTCTCGGTCACCTTCTATGCCCTGTACGACGACACCTACCTGTACTTCGGAGCCAACGTCTCCGACGACGACATCGTTGTGGACAGCGGCTCCACCTTCTGGAGGGACGACGGCTTCGAGCTGATGATAGACGGGGCCCATGATATGGACCCGGACCAGAGGGCTGACGACCCCTGGCCGGGCTATGAGGATGGTTCTACCTTCCTGATCAATGCGGACAACCTCTGGCATCACGATTACTCGAACGGCACGCCATACGAGAGGTCGTTCAGCTGCGACGGCGACTGGCTGGCATACGCCAGAATGGTCCCGCTGGAGAGCTATTATATCGTGGAGATGGCGGTTAGACTCGACAGTATCGCCGATCCTCAGCCGAATTCCACATTCGGCCTGAACGTCGGGATCAATGATGATGATACGGGCGGGGAGACGAAGACCGCCCTGAAATGGACCGGGGAGGTCAACGGAACCGGTGGTTTTCCGGCATACAGGAACGAGACCATGTGGGGATGGGCCTTTCTCCAGACCTATGTGGAGGCTCTCCTTCCCAATGATATCAAAGTGGATGAGGATAGGGAGTTCTACATTTCCGGAAACCTCACCGAAGGGAACCACCCCGACCTGCTTACAGGGGGGAATTTTACCTGGACCCGTCCCGTATACAATGAGACCGGGTGGCACAACATCACAAAGTACGGGTTGGAAACAAAGTGGATCTTCGAGGATCCTGGGCAGTATCATATACTCCTCGAGGTCGCTGATCCCGGCGGCATCAGGGACACCACATCCACATGGATAACCGTGGAAGATGTCACCCCTCCCCTGCTCACGGCCCAGGAGATAGTCGCCATGGAAGATGTGCCCGTTCTCATCACTCCGGAGATAAACGAGGCTGGTTTCGTGGACCATGTGAACTGGTCCTTCATAGATATGGATGTGGAGGATATCACGTATGGCCCATCGTTCATCTATCACACATTCGATGATCCGGGATATTACAGGGTAAAGGCTGATGTGGTGGACGGTTCCGGGAACCGCGCCAATATCACTATCAACATCACCATATCAGATAATACACCACCAAGGATGGTCGAGATGGCAGACAGGGAGGTCGTCCTGGGCGACGTTGTCGTCATGGACGCCACTGGATGCCATGATTACAACCCGCTACATCCTGAACCCGAGTGGATCGATTACACGTGGAACCTAAAGGGGATCGAGATCGGGGGTGCTTTTGTCGTAAACGACACATTACATGGAATGATCGTTGATGTGCTGCTTGAGATACCGGGCGGATACGTATGCGATCTCCTCATTGAGGATGGGGCCGGACTCACCAATTCCACATCATTCAACATATCCATCATGGACATCACCCGCCCAGAACCGGTATTGGGTTTACCCGACACGAAGGTGATGTCCGCGAACGAGACGTACAACTTCACATCAGGTGAGAGCAGGGATGACGATCCGCTCCTTGCGGAGAGGGGGACGTTCCTCTGGAACTTCACACATCTGGACACCTACGAGCAGGTGATGAGCGGAGGGGCGAAGGGTTCCTGGGAGATTCTGAACAATACGGCATATTTCTCATTTCCATATTCGGGTTACTGGCTCATTTCTCTTATGGTCGCCGACTGTTCGGGCAACCATAACACGACGGATATCATCATCTACGTCAAGGATGACACCTATCCGATAGCGGCCCTGGACATTCCGGATACGATGGACGAGGACACCCGTTATTTCCTGGACTGCAGGAACACCTCGGATAACAACAGGGTGGATACCATCCTGTATGAGATCCGTGCGGGAGACGGAGCCGGTGATCCGGTCTTTTCCGGATCCCTCAACGTCATCTCACTGACACCAACCCAGTACGTGGATCAGGAGGAACTGTACTTCATGATATCCGATCCCGGCCGCTACACGATCGTCCTCTTCGCACAGGATAACGACGGCCTCAGGTCGTCGATATCAAGATCGATCACCGTAATGGATATAACCCCTCCAGTCCCGGGTTTCAACCTCACATCAGGCACATTGAGAGCCGGTGAAACGATCTATCTGTCGGGGGCCCATTCCTCGGACAACGTGGGGATCGTTTCATTTCACTGGTCGGTGAACGGGACGGATATCATCTATCAGGGGGGAGGGGAGTTCATATGGGAGGATCTCCCCGAGGGAGAGTTCGTGATAACGCTTGCCGTATCGGACGAGGCGGGCAACACGGGAGAAGCGTATTTCTACCTGACCGTCGAACCATCGGATGAACACGGCTCGTACGAGGATGGTTCATTTCCCGCTGTATTGATCCTGTGGCTGGCGGCCTTTGGGGCCATGTTCGCCCTTCTCCTTATCGCAGTCCTCTTCGTGAGGGCGAAGCGCAAAAGAGGCACGGGGGCGCCCCCTGATCCTGACACCGTGTTGGAAGAGTGACCAGGACCCAAGGAATGCTCAGCAACAATTAAATAACACTCAAAGGGATGACTTGTCGGCTCCCGGGAAGGGGATCTTGAAAGGATGTGATGTTATGAAAAACGGTTTTATTATGGCCCTGTCCGCAGCGATCGTCGCGGTAATGGTGCTGCTCACCGGATGTATAGAGGTAACCGATGAGGAGGGAGAAGGACCCGTTGAATACTGGAATGATGCATACAATTACGAGTCCGTTGTGAACACGACCGAAGGGGCACAAGGGACGCTTCACACATTCTCATATACCGAGGTGATCATCGAAGGTGGAATATCAACAACATATGAGATCGACGGCACCAATTTCGGAATACAGAGCACAGAGATCAGAGGCGTGGATTACGATTACACAACCGGGAACGAGACCATTGTGGTTGCAGGAACCATAGACTGTTTCGTCATCCAATACAATATTTCCTCTGACGCGGAGGGGTTCCCCGCCTGGTACACGATCAAGATGTGGATCGAGGCCGATGAGGCCTTAGATAACACAATGGGCATGGTATACGGTTACTGGGTCAAGATGGAGGCCTGGGGAGCCGACGGTTCATATTATCTATACGAGAATCCGAATATGATAGATTCCACCTCGGATTATACTATCTATGTTGAGGGTGAGATCAATGAGGATGCCGAAGAGGATGTGATCTACCACCTATTCTATTCCCTGTGGGGAACTTTCATGGTGGACTGGGATGAAGGCTTCCGTGACGGAAGGGAGTGGAGCGTGGCGGTTTTCAGTATTGGCTTCAGTTACTCGGTTGACATGATCGAATACACGGTTGGAGCCCATACATTCGATGCCTGGGAGGCCAAGACCAAATGGAACTCCCCCGATAACAGCTTCATCAGGAAAGCGGTGATCTCTGTTTCATGTCCTATACCTCTTCTCTTCCAGTGGAAGGTGGATGTGGATGGTGAGATCGACTCTTACACATACGAGCTGAACTCGATCACCTTCGCCTAGAACGGATATCAGGCCGCTGGTACCAGCCAGCGGCCAGCATATTTTTTTCGGCTACTTTTCGGCTACTTTTCATGTTAGATCATAGTTATATATTTTGAAACGTCTGAGGCATACCTGGAGAGTATGGGAATGATCGGTAAAAGGCTAATTGCGATTTTTCTAGGGCTCATGCTGCTTGTTATGATCGCACCCACCGCGATGGCGCATGAGGATGGGCTCTTCGCGATCCTGATCTGCGAGGAGGGGTCCTTCGGCTCCGGGGAGTCGCCGAAGGTAGAGGTGCATACATTCGATAAGGGCGAGAGGATCGATGTGGATTCACCTCCCACTATCATGTTCCAATCGGGATCATCGGATGAAGGAAGGGAGATCCATACGATAAAGATGGACACGGGGATCTACGAGGGGCAGATCAACATTGTCAAGAGCGACCTGATAGGGTCAAGGTATGGGTACGCATATTTCCATGATTCCGTTGACCTATCCGAGGATAGAAGCGTTTTCATGACCAGATCATGGAGCGGGGAGGACGATGAGGAGTACGACTACCTCTACGATGGAGACAATATGGATGTAGCGATGGTCGGGCTTGAGCCGACGGGAGTGGATCAGAGCGGGCTCCACATCGACTACGAGTACATTGACCCCGCAGGATATCCGTGGGGCCCGGGGGAGAGCGTCGAGTTCAGGGTGATGGTGACAGAGGACGGGTCGCCGATCGATCCTGTATCCATGGAGATCTCTTACGAGGATTACGACACCTACGAGAACGTTGATATCCCCTACGATAACCTCTCCGTGGGGGTATACGAGGCGTTCTTCACGATCCCCACGGTGAAGCACAGCACCGGTTTCGAGGTTGAGATAGATGTCAAAACGGAGGACGACAGAGAATGGGAGGAATTCGGCCTGGAGATAAATCTCTACCAGGTGTGGTTCCACGACATCTCCACGGATCGAACCGACAGGACATTCGAACTCCACGTGGCGGACATGGAAGGTAAGCCGATATCCGGAGCGGAGATATTCTTCGAATCCGATTCGGACGGATACATACAGGACAGAAAGATAGCAGACGGTGAGGGGATGGCCGAATTCACCATAACCGAGGTCACGGAGGACCTCTACCTGAGGGGATGGGTTGAGAAGGATGGATTCAATCAGACCTTCGAGGGGGAGTTATATCACATCGTGGATGAGGAGGGCCCAGATCCTTGCAATTACGTCCCCGAACCTTACAAGTGGGGTTTCCAGGTCGTCACATTGGACGAGACGTTCGATGTGGATGAGGACGAGATCATCCATCAATACTGTGGCTTCATAGACGGTGAACCGATAGAGAACGGCGCGGTCTACTATTACGCCCACAACGACAACGAGAACCTCGGTTTCGGGAGTGCTATGACGAACGATACCGGGGTCTTCTTGATCACCTTCGACGGCCCAAACAGCGTCGATAGATCTGTGACCCTGGATTTCGAGACGGATATCGGATATCACCCTGCGCCGTTCGTGGGGTTC
>JAUVLN010000131.1 GCA_030600725.1 Thermoplasmatota archaeon
CTCGATGTTCTCGTCGAGCTCGCCCACCTTGAGGTCGGGCGACATCTGCCCGCCTTCCAGGTTCTTGATGTAGATCTCACCGAAGGGGAACCTCCTCTGCCATACCTTGATCCTCTTCTGATTCGCAAGATGCAGAAGCGAGACGAACGTTGTGGTATCATCCAATTCGAACCCCTCTCTGATATCGGATAGAGGTATGGGATGGCCGTTGAACCTGTTGATCCTCTGCCAGGTGAGCCTGATCTCCTCCTCCGGGTTCTCCTTGTACACCTTCCTGTTGATGAGGGAACGGTTCAGCGAATCGATCTTCCTGGAGATCTCCGATCTTTTCCTCTTCGCCTCCTGAAGGATCTCCACCTCGTCGCTGACGTCCTTCAGGGCATCCAGCAGGTCCACGAGCGTTACCGGCCTGTCCCCTTTGTGGAGTATCGATTCGGTGATGATCGGCTTCCGGTCGTTGATGATCTTCCGTGTGACCTCGAAGGTCTCATCATCCTCCATCCAGTCGTAGAACGGATCCTCGTGGAAGATCTCCTCCTCGTCACCCATCTCCGCTTTGATCAGCGTGTTGTTGCTCTTCATCAGATGGACCGTGTAGGCCATCCTTATGAGCTTTCCGGTCACCATGAGGTTGATCTCGTCCTGGCTCCTTATCTTCCTGATGAAGAGCTTGCAGAACCTCAGGATATCCACATCCCACGGGTCCAGATAATCCTCCACTGCAAGTTCGAGGATCATGGCTATCGACTTTGAATAGGGCTCCTTTATCGTGACGTGGACGCCCTCTTTCATATCGTGCAGGACTCCCAGGTATTTATCCAGCCTCTGGTACAGATCACCCTCATCCTGGATGAGGGATTTGTGGAACAGAAGATGCCTGAAGACCTCCTCCTCGACATCAAGTGTAAGCTGTCTGGGGGCGTTGGCCGTCTCGCCGTTCATAGTGTTCCCCCTACCTTCTGCACTTTGACTTTCTCCTGATCTTTCCTCTTTGCGGCTTTGGATGCCTTCTCGTAGGCATCCACCTCCTTTAGATCGACCTGTCCCAGGACGACGGAGTCGCCGTTTTGAAGCGTCACACCATAAAGGTGCTGCGCCTCCTTTAAACTTATCTTTCTGAGTGATATCAAAACGAATTGAGCGAACTGCGAATTCTCCCTCACCATCTTGGCGACGATCTCCGCATTTACCGCATCAAGGTTCTGATCCACCTCATCCAGGAGGTAGAACGGGGACGGGTCCCATGCCTGAATGGAGAATATGAACGCCATCGATGTGAGGGATTTCTCGCCGCCCGATAGCGATTCCAGTCTGGTCATCTTCTTCCCCGGAGGTTTCACGCGGATGATCAATCCCCCGGATAGGGGGTCCTCCGGGTTCTCCAGCTCGAAATAGGCCTCACCTTCTCCCGAGATATGCCCGTAGATCTTCCTGAAATTCTCGTCTATACCCTCATATGCTTTGATGAACTCCTCTTTCCGCTTACCGTTGATCTCATCTATGATCTTGTCCAGCTCCAGCTTCTCCTTATCGAGGGCCTTGAGTTCCTCCCCGATCTCCTGTTTCTTCGCCTGTTTCTCCTCGTATTCCTCAAGCGCCCTGAGATTGACGTTACCGGCGTTCTCCAGTATAGATTCCAGCTGTCTTACATTCCTCAGGAGGTCCCTTTCGTTATCATAGGGCGGGCCCCCTACGTCGATGCCCTGATACCTCTGGAGCATTCCCAGTATCTCGGCCAGTCTGTCCTCGGCTGTTCGGATATTGGTCCTCTGGGTTATCATGATGCTGTCCTGAGCCATCACATCCTTTCTGGCGTTCTCCTTGTTGGCTATGTTCCTCTCGGCCTTCCTGTTGAGCTCATTGAGGCGGTCGTAGAGGTCTTTTGTCTTCTCGCTGATGGAGCCCAGGACGGTCTCAAGCGCCTTTACCTCCTTTCGGGAACGCTCCTCTCGAACCTTTGCACTCCTCTCCTCGGAACTGGATGCCTCGATGGACCTCGCGATCTCCATAACCCTCTTTTTGAGTCCTCCCGATCTCTCGGAAAAAAGCGTAAGCTGTGCCCTGTCCTCATGGATCTTCTCCATAACGTTGGTCCTCTCCAGACCAAGAGAGTCCAGGCTCGATCGGAGCTTTCTGAGGGATTCCCTGATCGCCCTGGGAGTGTGTTTATCCAGCTCCTCCGTTAATCCCTCCCTGTCCTCTATCCTATCTTTGATGAAACATTCAAGCTCGTCGATCTTCTCATCGAGGGCTTCTATGCCCTTGGATAATCCATCTATCTCTCTGCCCCTCTCTTTCTCCTCATCCGATCTCTCCTTTAACTGGTCCTTTGATGTTCCAAGGGTCTCCTCCAGATCTTTGATCCTGCCTTGACCCTGGGTCTGTTCGGATGTGATCGATCTTATCCTGGCCTCAAGGTCGTTAACCTCCTCACGGACCTGGTTCAATCTGGTGGTAAGCGAATCCGATTCCACCGTCTTTTCCTGCAGTTCATCGGATACATTCTGCAGGTCTCCCCTGCTCCTGGATCCGAAACCCTTTCGTCCTCTCTTACCCGATAGGCTTCCCCCGGTGATGTCCCCACCTGCCCCCGCTATCTCACCGTCAAGGGTGACCAGACGCACCCCACCCATGAGCTTTCTAAGGGATGCGAGGTTGTTCACGATCAGTGTGTCGGAGAAAACCCACTGGAAAGCGGCATCGTACATGGGGTCGTATGATATCAGGTCGACCGCGAACCCTCTGACCGAGGGATCGTCCTTGATCATAAGTGATCTTGCTCCCGGCCTCCGGGTCGAGAGCTTGTTCAGGGGAAGGAAGGTAACCCTCCCCGCCCTCTTGGCCTTCAACCTCTCGATACAGGATGAAGCCACCGAATCGTTGTCCACCACCACAGCTGATATCCGTCCCCCCGCAGCAACCTCCAGTGCGGTCTCATATTCCTCGGGAACGTCCCCGAGCTCCCCTATTGTGCCGTAGATCCCCCTGATCTCACCTTTATCCCTCGCGGTGAGTATCTCATCAACGGCCATCGAAACCCCCTTCTTGAGCTTCTCGGAGGTCTCCACCTCCATCTTCATCGTCGTATAGAGCCTGTTGAGCCTGGTTATCTCCTTTTCGAGGTCTTTGGTCTTGGCGATGAGGTGCCTCTCCTCCTCTCTCGCATCCATGTAATCTTTCTGGAGTTTTTTAACGTCCACCTCTTCGGCGCTTTTTCTTGCTTCCTTGAGATCTCCCTCGAGTTCTTCGATCTCGTACCTGAGGGTGGAGATCATCTGCTGTATGTCGGACAGCGATGTGCTTTTCACCTCGAGCTGGGCCCTTGCCCTGTCCCGATCCAATACCCTCTCGGAGAGCAGATCCCTCTTCTTTTCGAGCTCCCTGGAGATCAGCGTGATCCTGCGTCTCAGATTGAGCAGCTCATCATCGGAGCTGTCGAGCTCGCTTTCCAGCTCCTTTACCTCCTTCCGCTGACCCTCCAATTTCGCCTCGACCTTTTTGAGCTTTGTACCGGAGCCCTCGATCTCCTTTCCCAGGCGGGTCTCCTTCTTCACGATATCCTTGATCTCCTCACTGCGAACCCTGTCCTCGTTGCGGAGTTCCGAGATGGTGTCCTGTGCTGTCTCGATGATGTCCCTTGCCCTCATCAGCTCGAGCTTCGCCTCATCCAGCTTCTCCTTTAGTTTCCTTCCCTCCTCCCCCGTGATCTCATCGATCCGGGCCCCGACCTCCTTCATATCCCTATCGAGTTCCAGCCCGATCGCTTCGATCTTTCCGATATCGCCCCTGAGCTCGATCTTCCTCTCGTTCGCCCTGGTGATCGCCCTGTTGTAGCTCTCTATCTCCCCTTCCACCCCCTCCTTCTGAACGTGATAGAGGGTCGCCTTGGAGATGTTGATCTTATTCTGGGCTTCCCTGTATTTCTCCGCCTCCTCCTTCTCCTTCTTCAGCTCCTTCAGGCGATCCTTGAAGAATTCAAGCCTCCACCTTATGTTCTCCATGTTCGTCTCGGCCTTGTTCCTCTTGTCGATCGAGATATGGATCTCATCGTCATACCTCTTGATCCCCGCGATATCGTCGATCTCCTCCCTGACCTTCAATGGTGTTTTGCTTATGAACTCGTTGATATGGCCCTGCAGCACGATATTATAACCTTCGGCCGAGAGGTGTGCATGTGTGAGGATATTCTCGAATTCACCCTGGGATGAGCTCTTGCCGTTCACGTAGAAATATGACAGGGTCTGATCGGGGTCCGAGGCGGATATCTTGATCACCCTCGTCAGCTCAACCTCATCGTTATCTATGGGGATCGTTCGATCCTGATTATCGAAGACAAGGGTAACCCTGCACTGCTTGGCCGCTTTCCATCTGTCGTTTCCATGGAAGATCAGGTCCTGCAGCCTCTTCGCCCTGACCATCTTCGAGCTTCTTGGGCCCAGAACGAATAGGATCGCATCCGCTATGTTGGATTTACCTGACCCGTTGGGGCCAGTGATCCCCGTAAAGCCTTTGAATATGGGGATCTCAACCTTCTTCCTGAAGGTCTTGAAATTCTCCATTTTTATCCGCTTTAGATGCAACAGCCCACCTGCTTGATATCCTATCTCGTTCAGGATATTCCCCTTTAGCGTGAATCCCATCCCGCTGTCATCATAATGTGGCTCTATGGATATATATATAACCATGGAACATAGTGGAAATCACCTGAAATGATCGAGGATCGGTATCAATGGAGGATACATGGGATATTGGGGATCCCCCCTAATCGTCTTCCTCATCCGGTTTTTGCCCATCCACGAGAAGCTCTCCGAATGCGATCTTCTCGATGGTCTGTACCACCCAAAGCCTGTTGGTGTGCCTGTCGACATCCTCCCTTATCCTGAGCTCCGATTCAAGCTGCATTCTGACGAGGTGGTATCTGTGATCGCCTATATTCTCATCCTTGACTATCCGTTCGATATTGGATGGAAGCTTCATCGGGTGATCGATCACTTCTGCGATCAACATTAACAATCGAGGGACCTTACGGGGCACCTCCCCTCCGTAAAGGACTCCAAGCGTCTTGCGGGTCCTTTCGTCTATCCGCTTTTCAGATGTCACCAACTCACCGGATACTTGAACCCACGCCGTTTATTTATCCTTATCTGAACGTTTGGCCCATTATGCGAATCGGGTTTTTTCATGTAACCCATGGAAATGGTATATATCTTATAGAGCATCAACGTCCCATGCCTTATTTCAAGGTGGGAAAGCATAGGTTGGAGGCTGGCAAGATAATATTCCCACTGGAGGGGAATTCGGGCACTTTATATGATAAGATGACAGGGGGTCGCTCCCTGTATTTCATGAAGGCCGCATCGTCAATAGCCAATCATGGGGACCCGATAATGGCCCCTGAAGGGACAGGTACGCTCAGCTGCAACCTCCATCTTGCGATCGCGTTGGGGAAGAGGTGCAGGTCGATAAAGAGGGGGAAGATGAGGGATAAGATCCTGGGGCTGGGATTGGTCCTTGATATCACCGATGAGAAGATGCTCAGGAGGCTCAAGTCGGGCTCTTTACCATGGGACGAGGCGAAAAGCAGGGATTCCTTCTGTCCGATATCCGAGTTCGTTTCCCTTGACGATCTGGAGGATGAATCCTCCATCCACATATATATGGAGAGGAATGGGAAGGAGATCATCGATAGGGAGATCAAGGGCGTGATGGAGGAGATCGAGAGCTCGATCGTGGATATCTCAAGAGAGCTCACCCTCTATCCCGGGGATATTGTAGCGTTTATCAAGGTGGGCGATGTGGGTAACGTGGAGGTTGGGGACCTACTTGAGGGCGGCGCATCGCAGATCGCTACGATGAGCCATCAGGTGATCGCGGAGATGAAATAGCAATACTTTCGCCGACCCCCTTGGTCAAACCTTTATATCTTGATCTTCGTTATTTTCTTGTCTCTTATTCTGTCTGCCGAGCCCATGGCAAATAGGAGCCTTTTTATAGCTTGGGTGTTGCATTTCCAATGGAGGCGGATCAACCTATTTTTTTCCCGGTACATTCGGTAATTTTGTTATCCATCGTCATGAAAAATACACACATTTCACAGTTATCGGGGCATATGATAATAACAATAATTTATATAGAATTGTTATAGTTTCCATTGGAATGGGATACAATATTCTTATATATTAGATGGATCTTATGTTGTTTTGCCTGGAACATATCGTGTCCTTCGGTCCATGTTGTCCGGATCGGATTCGATTGACCTAGCATCCAAAGGGGCATTTCCTTCCAGGGGGATCTTCGGGTTCCTACAGGTTGGAAATGATGTATGTGTTCCTGGGAGAGATCGCACCTCGGTGAGGTTT
>JAUVLN010000103.1 GCA_030600725.1 Thermoplasmatota archaeon
GGAGTTCGTGAAAAAACTGCCTCAGGTCGTGAAGAAGATCCTGAAACACGTTCAGGTATCCAAGAAGCTGGCTGCGGCCGAGGAGGACCTGAAACAGAGCGAGAAGAGGTATCGGTCCCTCTTCGAGGAGATGATAGACGGCTTCGCCACACATGAGATGATAGTGGATGAACGGGGGGAGCCGATCGATTACATATTCCTTGAGGTCAACACCGCGTACGAGGGGATCGTGGGCAGGAAGAGGGAGGAGCTAATAGGAAGAAGGGTTAGCGAGGTCTTCCCGGAGATCAGGAACGACCGCCCGAACTGGATAGAGAGATATTCAAAGGTGGCGTACGGAGGCGGATATCAGAGTTTCGAGGATTACTCCGATATCCTGGGCAAGTGGTTATCCGTTCATGCATATTCCACAAAGAGAGGTACGTTCGCATCGGTACTGGAGGATATCTCCCATAGGAAGGACTCCGAGGAGACCATCAGGCGCTCCCTCGAGGAGAAGGAGGTCCTGCTCAAGGAGATACACCACAGGGTGAAGAACAACCTGCAGATCATATCCTCGCTTATAAACCTCGAATCCAGGAAGAACCGGGCCCTGGGGAAGGCAGACGTTTTCAAGGATATCCTCAACAGGATAAGGTCGATCTCACTGATACATGAGAACATGTACAGGTCCAAGGATATAGGGCGCATCGATATCAACGTCTACTTCTCGGATCTGATCAACAACCTGGTCGTTACCTATAATGTCGACCCCGAAAACCTCTCCATAAATACCGATATGGAGCAGATCTCCATCGGGCTGGACACCCTTGTCCCCTGCGGCCTCATCCTCAACGAGATGATATCCAATTCGCTTAAATACGCATTTCCTGACGGGAGGAAAGGGGAGATATCCTTCTCCCTGAAGGTCCTGGAGGATGGCCGGATAGAGATGATATACAGCGACAATGGTATAGGGCTACCCGAGGGTATCAGGGTATCGGAGATCGAATCGCTCGGGATGAAGCTCATATACAACCTGACGGAGATGCAGCTCAAGGGAAACATCGAGGTTGGATCGGGTGAGGGTACCACTTTTACGATCAGGTTCAAGGGTATAGATCACAAACGGAGGATGCAGGAATGAGTGAAAAGACCAGGGTCATGATTGTAGAGGACGAGGCGATCGTATCGATGGATATCCAGGATTCCCTGGTCCATCTGGGATATGAGGTGGCTGCCACTGCCACATCGGGTGAGGACGCGATAGAGCTGGCGGGTGAACACCGCCCTGACATGGTCCTCATGGATATCATGTTGATGGGCGATATGGACGGTATCGAGGCGGCAAAGGTGATAAGGGAGCGTTTCAGCATCCCGATCATATATCTGACAGCATACTCGAGCAACGATATGCTCGAAAAGGCCATGATAACCGGCCCCTACAGCTATCTGATCAAGCCCTTCAACAAGGAGGAGCTCAACTCCGCGATCAGGATAGGCATATACAAGCACAAGATGGATATGGCCATAGTGAGGGCTCACGATGAGCTGGAGATCGCCTACAACGAGCTGAGATCCCTGGATGGTATCAAGCAGAGGATAATCGACAACGTTAGCCATGAGTTGAAGACGCCGTTGTCCATATCCCTCATGTCCCTTGAATTCGCAATGACAGAGAACCGGAACGATGAGGTGGAGAGGTACCTCAAGATGGCAAAGGGGGCCATGGACCGGCAGGCCAGGATAGTAGAGAACCTGATCGTGGAGTCCTGGAGCTACAGGGAGGGCCTGGACCTGAACATGGAGAAGATACTTCTTGATGATCTGGTCCAGATAGTCATCGGAGAGCTTCGCGATGATATCCGGAAGAAGAAGGTCAAGGTGGAGACCAACCTGGACGAAATCCACATTTTCGCCGATTTCAGGAAGACCAAACAGGCCCTGCTGAATATAATCGATAACGCTGTGAAGTTCACGGATGGGGGAGGTGTGATCTCCATATCGGCCTGGTGCAAGAACGGATGCGTTGAGATGATCGTGGGGGATACCGGGATCGGTATCGAGGATAAATATCACGAGAGGATATTCGAAAAGCTCTTCCAGATAGAACCGGATCCCTCCGTGAGTTTCCCGGGGATCGGCATGGGGCTGGCGATAGCCAAAACGATCATCGAATCCCATGGTGGAGAGATATGGGTGAAGAGCGAGGTGGGGAAGGGGTCCATGTTCCACATGACACTGCCCTGTGAGTCCGGAGAGAGCCTATCTTGATGCCTTGAGGTGGTCTTTCAATTCCTCCCATCCAACTCGGCCCGGGACCTCAATGCGGGATCTGAGAGGAGATGGGAATTTTCATCCGGATCTCTCCAACCTCGAGATCCGCAGGGATCTCGCTCCCATAACCGCCTGCAGGTCGACTGCAAGGAGGCGGATCCTATCTTTCGGTTGATCACCTGATGGAAATGCTGTTTTGACGATATCAAACTATGCCAAGATGTGATATCAGAATGAAGAAGCCGATCGCTATGAGGGCCGATCCCCCGACGAACTCCATCCTCCTTTCGAAGAAATGCCCCATTCTGTTCCCTATGATGACACCGATGAAGGAGAGGATGAACGTGATAATGCCTATGATGAGGACAGGGATCAGTATCCCCTCCCTGAGAACGGAGAGGGTAACTCCAACGGCGAAGGCGTCTATGGACGTTGCCACGGCGAGGATCAAGAGGGGTTTCGTCCCGGTGCATGGGAGATCCTTCCCATTTTCCCTTTTTGTACCCTCATGGACCATCTTGAGGCCTATGCCCACAAGGAGAGCGAAAGCTATCCAGTGGTCCACGCTGGAGACCAGGTCCGAAAGCCCAAGGCCGAGAAGGTAGCCGAGCACGGGCATCAACGCCTGGAATATCCCGAAGAAGAGGGCGATCCTGAACCCGTGGTAGTAGCACCTCTCCCGAAGCGTGATCCCGGAGGCTATGGAGACGGCGAAGGCGTCCATCGCCAGGGCGATCGCGATCAGCAGGATAGAGATGATCTCCATTCAGTAGATGGATAGTGAAAACAACTAAATATCATTTGACCAGGAGGGGTGGTTCTCATCATATCTCAAGGGGTCCGGAGGATATGCCCATATCGGGATCAATGGGGTACCGTTTCAATAGTTGATACTGAAATCACAAAGGATTTATACCCTTGGATAGATGTTTATTTGGAGTAATCGAGGGAGATGTACTGCCAGACATATTGTTTGTAGATATGCTGAAGTTAGCAGGGCGTCTACCGTGCGATCCCGGACGAAAAGGTGGTATGGAAGATGGATCAGACCTATATGAGAAAGAAGAAGAAGAGCTGGGAATACGAGGATGCGCTTGTCGGGAAGGATCTGAACATCATGGAGATCAAAAGGATCGAAGAGGAAGATGATAAGAAGGAGATATAAATTAATAGAGCGTGGGATAGGATGGACCCTGCACTCCTGAAGGAATATACGTGATATCAGGATACAGCGGGAGCGTTATCTCCTCTGCTTCATCTTCAGGGTGCGCAGCCTGTTTATCGCACAGGCAAGCTCCAGGGACCTGAAGTAGGCCCTGTCCCCAACCGGTGGTCCTCCGAGGCCGTCAAGTCCGGCCTCGTCCAGCCTATCCTCCAGCTGATCGAGCACCTCTTTCAAAGTGCGTTTACCATCCATCATCATCGTTGCCCTGTGTATCGCATCGCCTATAGCTTTTGTCTGGCTGCGGTGGACCAACTGCTCGATCCTCGAGAGGTCTATGGTCTCATTTCCGAAGCTGATGGTGGAGATGTCCCGTGCCGTGATCTTCACATCCCTCCTGCCCCTTGATGGATCGAAGGATGAGGGAATGGGTATTCTCGGTGTGATGGAGGTTATGGTGCCTTTCCCTTCAACGACCCTCTCGGTTCGATATTTATCTGCGATCTCCCTTGCCTCGGAGGTCCTGTTAACGGGGACGTATCCTTCCATGCATATCACCAGGTCTGCCACATCGAAATAGTCCCCGGACCCTCCTATGACCAGAACGGTCGATACGGAGAGCTCCTCATGGAGCTGTCTGACCCTGTCGATGAAAGGGGTTATCGGCTCTTTATCCTTGGTAACAAGCTCCTGCATCCTGTGGTCCCGGATCATGAAGTTCGTCGCGGAGGTGTCCTCGTCGATCAGAAGGGTTCCAGCACCGGCCTCAAGCGCTTCGATTATGTTTGCGGCCTGCGACGTGGAGCCGCTGGCGTCCTCGGTTGAAAATGATCTCGTATCCTTTCCAATGGGGAGGTCCGATATGAAGGGGGAGATATCCACGTTCTCCACCCTTCTACCATCCTCGGCCCTTATCTTCACGGCCGATGGATCGGTTATCACAAGCTCCCTTCCGTCCCCGATCACGTGATTGTAGATCCCTACCTCAAGGGCGGAAAGGAGCGTAGATTTGCCGTGGTAACCTCCGCCGACGATCAGGGTGATCCCCCGGGAGATGCCCATTCCGGCGACCTCGCCCCTGTTGGGCGTGTCCAGGGTGATCTCGAGGTCCGGAGGGGACCGGAAGGGTACGACATCGTCCCCCTCCATCGGCCTGTCGTCGATCCCCGACCTGCGGGGCAGTATCGATCCGTTGGCCACGAATGCGATCAGATCTTTTTTTCCGAGCCTGGATCTGATGTGGTCTGAATCCTCACTCTGGCGTATATGGTCGTATATCGCCTTTTTATCCAGGTTCTCGAAAAAAAGTGAGGCCTTTATTATCCCCGGGAGGTCGTTCAGGAACATGTCAGCAGCCTGCCTCCCTGCAATCCTCCTGCCGAAGGCGGGAAGCCCCATGAGGAACCTGGCCTCTATCGAGGATCCGTTCACGAGGATCGAGGTTCTCTCGAGAACCTCCTGGCCCGGCATGTCCATGATAATAAGACCGCTCTTTCCGATCCCCCTGTTTCCCCCGCCCGACCCCCTTGCGTTCTTCGAGAAATGCCTGGTCAGAAGATCGCGCAGTGCGACCTCCCTGCTCAATGTGTTGTAGGTATCTTCCGGGAAGGCCGCTGCCTCCACGTCGACGAAGACCCTTATCCGGCTTGGGGTCGCAAAGGGATCGCCCTGAACGTGGTCGATACCGAGGATGTACTCCCCAATATCGTATTCCCCCTGAAGCTCCTTGTAGGCCCTGTAGCCCTTCCCGTCGATCCTCTCAAGGTGGGACCTGAGGTCTCTTTCCGTTCTCATAAGGATATCTCCGAATGGTCTAACGCACTATCATATAAACGGATACGCTCAAGGAGTACGAGAGGATCAGGATCTGATCCTCCTTGTGATCTCCTTCACCCTCTGGGAGTCCGCGTCCCTGCAGATGAGAAGTCCCTCATCGGTGTCGATCACTATCAGGTCCTTCATTCCCAGCACGCCAATGGGTCTTCCCGTGGTGCTCTTTACAAAGACCCTCTCGCAGTCTATGAGGATGTGATCGTTTGTATAGCCCTCCAGCTCCCTCATCGACGTCCATGAGCCCACGTCAGACCATCTGAACCTGCCCCTGACCATCCGGACCTCCCTGGACCTCTCCATCACGGCATAATCTATGGAGACGGACTCCAGTCCCATGTATCTGGACTCCAGGTCCGGTCCGTTGTACGGGTCGACCCCGTCCAGTCCCCTGAACAAAGCCGGTGAGGTCTTCCTCATCTCGGATATGAGGTCGGCGCCCCTCCAGACGAACATCCCGCTGTTCCAGTAGAGGTTCCCACTCTCCATGAAGGAGACCGCTGTTTCTCTGTCCGGTTTCTCCCTGAACGAGACCACCTCGAAGACCCCCTCTTTCTGTTCGCCTGTTTCAATATATCCGTAACCGGTTTCGGGTCTGGTGGGTTTGATGCCGAAGGTGATCAGCCCGCCGTTGAGCTTGACCGAGTTCTCCGCGATCTCGACGCATTTCCAGAACTCATCCGGGTCCGGGATCCTGTGGTCGGCGGGCACGACAAGCTGAACGTTCTCGGGACCTGCTGCAACCGCGCCCAGGAAACATGCGGGTGCGGTGTTTCTCCTGATCGGTTCTCCTACGACATTTCCCTTGGGTATCTCGGGGAGTTCGGAGAGGGTCCGGTCGACGTGGTCTGCTGATGTGACCACGTACATGTCGGCGGGATCTATGAACCGTTTCAATCTCTCGAATGTCTGCCTGATGAGGCTCTTTCCGTCGAATAGTTCAAGGAACTGCTTGGGCATGTCTTTCGTGGAGAGAGGCCAGAACCTCTCACCCGAGCCCCCTGCGAGGATTACCGCTTTCATCTATGTCCTCCTTTTCACCCGAAGGTCCGTATCACATTAAGAGTTTATCCATTCGGAACATAAAGTGTAAAAAGGGACCGGATCATTAGGGATGAATGGATCTTTGATGATCAAAGGTGGGGAAATGGCCAGAAAAAAAGATGTGGTGGATGTGCCCAGATCACCAAAAGCCCCCTGGGAGAGCTATGATCCGCTCTCCATTGAAGTGTATGGAGAGCCTTTCGAGGTCCGGCTGTCCCCGGAACCCAAAGGTGTCGGGGAAGATGCGGAGCTACACGACGCACAGGTTGATGTCTCCGGGGCTGTGGAGGTCCCTCCCGGGGTAGAGGTTGAAGCTTCCGGTGAGGTTCCCGTTGCTGCCGGGGATGGAGCTGCTCCAGAGGTAGAACCCGTCATGAAAGAGGTGGGTAAAAGGAGATCTGCCTCACAACCGGAGAAGGTCATGGAGCCCACAAGGGTGACCAGAAGAAGGGTTGTCCGAAGGAAGAAGATGGAAAAATAGAAAAGGCCCGTTCCAGGGAACGGGCCAGGGTCGTTTTGCTTATCTTCTGTTTGGCCTGTTCTTATACGGGGAAGGTCTGACATCCTCCGGTGTTTCCGGCTCATTCAGGTTCCCTTCAAGTACAGGTCGCCTGATGATCGAGCTGTTTATTACCTTATAAAATTCGGGCCTTCCATCGGAATCCCTGTCGATCCAGATCATCTTCCTGATGGTTTTCCTGATGAGGTCCACATTTCCGTCGGAGTCCCTGTCGTATGCCGTCACCGTCTTCTCGGATAGTATAACCAGTTCGGGGTTGTGGTCGTCGTTCCTGTCGAGGAACCGGATCCTCTGCACCACCACGGACCGGATCTCGGCGTTTCCGTCCCCGTCCCTGTCCGTGTATGAGGTGCGGACCCTTGATCCGGAGATCCTCTCCGGCCAGCCGTCCCCGTCCCTATCGATGTAGTTGCCCTTTATTGCCACCCTTTCTCCGAAGTTGATGCTCCTTAAGCCTCTCTCGGCCCTGAAGGAGATGATGTTCCACGATGTTGAGCTTCCACCCCTGTATCTGCCGTAGGAGATCCTGGAGAACCTCTTCATATCAGGTTTTCCGTCAACATTGCGGTCGATGACCAACGTGGAGTTTCTTC
>JAUVLN010000088.1 GCA_030600725.1 Thermoplasmatota archaeon
GGAAGAGGGGCATCATAAGGAGAAACGGTATGCACCTCTGCAGACAATGCTTCAGGGATATCGCCCCTGAGATAGGATTCAAGAAGTATTCATGAGGAGGCGAAAGGATGAGACACGATCCATTATCAGATGCAATGTCCATCATGAAGAACGCGGAGCGTTCCGGAAAGATGGAATGTTTGATCAGGCCCGCCTCCAAGCTCATAGGCAGGGTACTGAAGGTCGTTCAGGAGAACGGCTATATCAAGGAGTTCGAATACGTAGAGGACGGCAGGTCAGGATGGTTCAGGGTATACCTCAACGGTAACATCAACGACTGCGGCGTGATCAAACCCCGGTTCGCCGTGAGGAGGGCCGATATGGAGGGTTACGAGGCCAGGTACCTGCCGGCACAGAACTTCGGGTGCTTGATCCTGACCACCACCAATGGTGTCATCTCCAACGAGAAGGCCAAGGAGATAAACACAGGTGGAAGACTTCTGGCCTATGTGTATTGAGGTGATCGATGATGCCAAAGATGGAAGAGATGTCAAGGGATGTTGAGATGCCAGCCGGGGTCACAACAACCTACAAGAAAGGTATCCTCACCGTGAAGGGGCCCAGGGGTGAGCTAGAGAGATCGTTCGTCCACCCGAGGGTGCAGTTGAAAGTGTTGAAGGATAAGGTCAACGCCTCCTGCAGCAGGCCGAACAGGCGCGAGATGGGGTTGACCGGCACATGGGCGGCTCATGTGAAGAACATGGTCGTGGGCGTGACCGATGGTTTCCATTACAAGATGAGGATCATCTACTCCCATTTTCCGATCAAGACCTCGCTCAAGGGATCGGAACTGGTCGTCGAGAACTTCCTCGGCGAGAGGTTCCCCAGGAGGGCCAAGGTGCTTGAGGGCGTTACCGCAAAGATCTCCGGTGAGACCATCACCCTTGAGGGTAACGACAAGGAGAATGTGGGGCAGACCGCAGCGAATATCGAGAAGGCCACCAAGGTAAAGAACTACGACCCGAGGGTCTTTCAGGACGGCATTTATCTCGTTAAAAGGGGTGAGTAGTAATGGCTGGAGACGAGAGCGAGAAACCCAAGACAGTGAAGAAGAAGGCTCCGACCGAGAAAGCGGTAAAGAAGCCGGTTGCACAGGACGCCAGAAGCAAGAAGACGGTTCCGGCCGTGAAAGCGGTAAAGAAGCCGGTTGCACAGGACGCCAGCAGAAAGAAGATCAAACCCAAACTCTCCAAGGAGGTCCGGAAGGACCTTGAAAAGAGGAAGGAGAGGAAGGATTCCCAGCCGGCCTTCAAGCGTGGGGAATGGTTTCGCTACAAGAAGCTTGGAGAAGCGTGGAGGAGGCCCAGGGGAGTGACGAACAAGATGAGGAGGAACCGGAGATACAGGCCTCCCAAGGTCAGGATCGGGTTCGGAAAACCAGCGTCGGTTCGATATCTGCACTCATCGGGTTTCAGGGAGGTACTTGTCCATAACCTGAAGGATATGGAGTCCATAGATCCCAGGGTTCAGGCTGCGAGGATCGGATCCACCGTGGGGACCAGGAAGAGGACCTCCATGATCGAGGCAGCGGACAAGAAAGGGATCAGGGTCCTTAACAGGGGGGCGCTATAATGGACCTGACAAATCAGAGAAGGATGGCCGCACTGATAATGAAGTGTGGAAAGAACAGGGTTTACCTCAATCCCAACAATATCGAGGATATCGCCGAGGCTGTTACGAGGCAGGATATCAGGAAGCTCGTCAATGAGGGAGTGATATACCCCAAACAGAAGATCGGCATATCCAACGGAAGGCTGAAGGCGAGGATGGCCCAGAAGGATGCTGGCAAGAGGAAGGGCCACGGATCCAGAAAAGGATCCAAGTACGCCAGGTTTCCCAAGAAGAGGAGATGGATCAACACCATCCGCCCGATCCGCAGGGTTCTTCGGGAGTACCGCGACGGTGGGAATATATCGGCCGAGACATACAGAAAATATTACAGGCACTCCTCCGGGGGGATGTTCAGGTCCATATACCACATGAAGACACATATCAAGGCGGAGAAGGCGTTCATCAAGAGCCCGGACGAGGGGGTGAACTGATATGGCATACGGACCCAGATATCACGTTCCTTTCAGAAGGAGAAGACAGGGAAAGACCAATTTCAGAAGAAGGCTTGCACTGTTGAAATCGAATAAACCCAGGGCCGTGGTTCGAAAGAGCCACACCGGCATATCGATCCAGATAGTGGAATATCGTGCGGATGGTGACAGGGTTCTTGCCCACGGGACATACACCGACCTGAAGAAACTGGGATGGAACTATTCATTGACGGACACATCAGCGTCCTACCTGACCGGTTTGATCGCCGGGAAGAACGCCCTTAAGAACGATATAGAGGAGGCGGTCTACGACATTGGCCTCATGGAACCGGTTCGGGGCAGCAGGGCATTTGCCGTCCTCAAGGGCCTGCTGGATGCGGGTCTGGAGATCCCCCGAGGTGAGGAAAAGTTCCCCACCGACGATAGGATCTCCGGGAAGGAGAAGGGAGATCCGAACTTTACGAAAGCATTCGAGACCATGAAGTCCAAGATCATGGAGATGTGAACATGAGTGAAGATGATATCAAGAACAAAGAAGCACCCGTGGTGGAGAAACAGGTCGATAAGGTCTCCGGGGATAAAGAGAACCAACCCCCGAAGGTAGCACCGAAGCCTGCCGCCCCCCCTAGCAGAGGACCTCAGAGGAGTTTCAACAAAAGGGGTGGGGATAGAAGGGATAACAGGAAAAGGCGTGAGAGGGGTTTCGATGTCAACGATTGGACGCCCACGACAGGCCTTGGACAACTGGTCAAGTCAGGCAAGATATCCAACATGAGCGATGCCCTCTCCAACGACCTCCCCCTCAGGGAGCCACAGATAGTGGACCACCTGATGGGCGAATCACTGGTGGACGAGGTCCTCAAGGTCAACATGGTCCAGAGGATGACGGATTCGGGAAGGAGGACAAGGTTCTCGATCACCGTTGTCGTCGGTAACGGAGACGGATACGTTGGATTGGGTGCTGCCAAGGGAAAGGAGGTCGGACCAACGATCAAGAAGGCGATCGACAACGCAAAGCTCAACATGGTCGAGCTGGTAAGGGGATGTGGATCCTGGAGGTGCGGCTGCATGAACCCGCACAGCCTGCCTTTCAAGGTAGTGGGAAAGTCCGGATCCACGGTAGTCACCCTCAGACCTGCACCCATGGGGGTGGGCCTGGCAGTGGGCGATATCGCCAAGAAGATGCTGAAACTGGCAGGCATCAATGACGCCTGGGGCTTCTCCAGGGGTCAGACCAAGACGACGGTCAACAACGCCAAGGCCGTCATGGATGCACTCAAGAAGATCAACGCCGTGAAGGTACAGGAATCCCAGAGGGTCATGCTGGAGCATAGGAAGGGAGCCATCGAAGTGCATGAGCAGAAGATAAAGGGCGGTGATGAGGAATGAGCTTTGCTGTAGTCAGGATAAGGGGCACTTTGAACATAAAGCCCAATATCAAGTATACCATGGAGCTTCTCAGGCTTAACCGTACCAACCATTGCGTTGTGATACCGGAAACACCCGAGTACATCGGCATGTTGAAAAAGGTGAAGGATTACGTCACCTGGGGAGAGGTGTCCGACGAGTTCATGACCGAACTGATCCGCACCAGGGGCAAGCTGACAGGAGACCAGCCCATCACGGACAAGTATGTCAAGGCCAACTCGGATTTCAAGGATATAAAGGATTTCGCATCCGCGGTATCCGCGGGGTCCGTCAACTACAATTCATTGAAGGATGTGAAGCCCATATTCAGGCTCTCTCCGCCCAACAAAGGGGGTTACGAGGGGATCAAGAGAAGCTTCCAGGTGGGCGGTGCGCTCGGCTACCGCGGAGAGAAGATAAACGTTCTGATCAAGAGGATGCTGTGAGGTGTAGGATATGGCCGGTAAAAAGACCTTTAAATTGAGGGGAAAGAAGACCCATGGCCACGGTACGAAGGCCAGAAGGGGTGCAGGTAAGAGGGGGGGCAGGGGAATGGCGGGAAACCACAAGCACCGGTATATGCATGTGATCAAATATTACGGAAAGGATTACTTCGGAAGACACGGTTTCAAGAGGCCGCAGTCGGTGGTCAGATCGGACATCATACTCAACCTGAGCACCATCCGGGAGAACATCGATGCGATGGTGAAGGATGGAGCGGCCAGGAAAAAGGGCGACGCCTACGATATCGATATCGAAAAGATAGGATGCTCCAAGCTCCTTGGTGGCGGTTCCCTCGGAGACCTGAAGGTACATGTGATCGCTCCTTCCATCTCTGCCAGGGCTATCGAGAAGATCGAGGCAGCTGGCGGTTCGGTGACGATAAAGGAGAAGTAGATGTGTGTATTGGACCCCTTCATCCCTCTCAATTCTTTTATAGGGGAATGGTAATTGGGGTCTACCTGTCCTTGCTAAGATGGCGGTGCTTGATAACATGGCGATAGAGCGGAATTATCTCAAAGCGATCCCCGTGGTGATAATCTACCTGGCAGCCATGGCGCTCTTGTATTCCTTCTCGGATTTCAAAGGCATGGCGCTATCGGACTACGGGCAGGTCGCCCTGTTCATACTCGTTGCGCTGGGCATTGCCGTGATATTCTTACTGATAGGCATGATGGTCACCTATGCCGGAGATGGCAGTAAACTCTACGGCCTGAAGCCCATCGCCGATAAATGGCCTGCCGTCAAGAAGCCCGAGGGCCACGTCAGGTTCAGGACAAAGATGATGTGGACGTTCGGAATACTGATACTGTACTTCTTCCTGAGCAACGTCTCCATCTACGGGCTCTCCGGTGAGAGCATTGACATATTCTCGGAGTTCAGGGCCATACTCGCAGGTGCCAATGGATCATTGATGCATCTTGGTATCGGCCCCATAGTCACCGGCTCCATCATCATGCAGCTGTTCTCCGGTGCCAAGATCATACAGCTGGACCTCCAGAAGGCGGAGGACAAGGCGATCTATCAGGGCGTACAGAAGATCCTCGTCCTGGTGATGATATTCATCGAGGCGATCCCGCAGGTGTATGGATATCTGACGCCCTCCGAGTCGAGCTGGATGGGGGATATCGGCCTCGGTTGGGCAAGGGTCGTGATCATCGGCCAGCTGATATTCGGATCCTATCTGGTGTTCCTCATGGATGAGGTGATCTCCAAGTGGGGCATAGGAAGCGGCATCTCGATGTTCATCGCAGCCGGTGTTTCCCAGTCGATATTCCAGGGGACCCTATCCTGGATCCCACTTGGCGATAAAACAGCAGCCAAGTACAATTTCCCCGTTCCGGATCCGGGAGCCGTACCCTCCGGGACCTTTCCCAAGACGTGGTATATTCTCGAGAACATGCAGGGGGGATTCAGGGAACTTGCCAGCGGAGGCTTTGAGACGATATTCCTTAGTCCGCCGAATCCCTTCATTGCCCTTATATCAACGATATTGATCTTCCTTGTGGTCGCCTATGCGGAATCGACCCAGATCGAGCTCCCCCTGTCACACGCCAGGGCAAGAGGTGCCCGGGGTAGATATCCCATAAGGCTGATCTACGCCTCGAACATCCCCGTTATCCTGATGTCGGCGCTCCTTGCCAACATCAACATGTTCGCCCTTCTTCTCTGGAACCATGAGAAGATCAGCACCATTCCGGTGATCGGAAATAACTGGAGGATAGGATTCTACGATCCGGGATCCACAGCGGCGACCGGAGGCATAGCCTGGTATGTTTCCAGGGTGAACGGCCTTCAGAGCTGGCTGCTCCCTATCCTGAACTGGGACAGGTACAGCGGTTATGTCGGCGATCATGAGATGTGGCAGGTTCTGATACATATCGTCGTATATGTCAGTTTGATGTTTTTCGGATCGATCCTATTTGCCAAATTCTGGATAGAGACGACCAATATGGGGCCGGAGGCCGTGGCCAAGCAGATCCAGAGCTCCGGGATGAGGATCCCGGGTTTCAGAAGGGACCCCAGGGTGCTCAAGAAAGTGCTCAACAGGTATATACCAACGGTGACCGTGATATCGGGAGCGTTCGTGGGGCTCTTGGCAGCCCTGGCTGACATGGTTGGGACAGTGGGCAGCACATCAGGTACAGGGGTGCTGCTGACCGTGGGAATCATCATACGTCTGTATGAGGAGATAGGGAAGGAGCAGATGATGGAGATGCACCCCGTGCTGAGGGGCTTCTTCGGCAGGGAGTGACACTAGGGTGTGGGCCGTAAGGCTCTTTATTTATATACTCCCCATATTTCATTGGCTTCACACTTTAAGATCTCAGCCATCAATAGATATATTAATCTCCAAGGTACGCATTCGGGTTTTTCGTATCCGCAGGAGGAAGGGAAGATGTGGGGTCTTCACCGGGCAATACTGATAACGATATTGATAGCGGGATTTTCGATAGCTTTCTTCGCTCTATCGATACCCACGGTTTCATCGGGGGAAACCCATACCTTCGAGGTGGACATCGAGCCAGGGGAGTATCAGAAGATCAAATTGGTGGAGTATGACAACAGGGGTGATTCCCTTGGGATAACCCTGGCAAGGGTGGTGGCTACAGGCGATACGTCCATACCCAGATCCCTTAACTATTACATACTCGAGAACCATTATGCAAAACAGTACAGCCACGCCCCGGAATACCTGCTCCAGGATAAGGCCCTTGTATACAAGATGAACTACACGGATAAGATATACAGTAAGGAGAACCTCGTATGCAATGTGGATGCGCAGATGCACATCATTATCGACAATTACTGGCGTTCCGGCGATGAGAGTGGGGATGCCAACCTGACCGTTAAGGTGAAGATAAACTACTACGTTGATCCCTATATCCCTGATGAAGGACTGCCGATCATGCTGATCATTCTCCTGTTGATCGGCCTCCTGGTCATTGTGGGGGTTATCATCGGCATCATTTTATGGAAGAAAAAGGAAAAAGAGGGGGCCCTGCCATTTGCCATCCCGGAAGGGCAGTATACGGTCTACAGGGGGATGGACGGTTCGGTCTATTACCTCAACAGATCACAATACGACCGGATGAGCAACGACGGTTCCATCCTTCAATACGAATATATGGGACACGCCGATATGATCGGCGGAGTGCCGGTAATGGACAGCGTACAGGCGTCCAGTTACCATCAGGATGGCCTGAACCTATCGATGATCGCCCAACCCGAGGGGGGGGCCTCATATCCCGATCAGGCCTATCCTTCGCAGGGTCAGATGGATCAATATCAGGACGATCAGGTCTCAGGGTATTATACTCCTCAACCTGTGGAAGAAGGATACGATACTACCGCATCATCTGAAAGTGTGATCCAGGCCGATCCCGGTATTCAGGCCACATCTGATACGTATCCCCGGGAACCTTCTACGACGGAACCCGTTCCTGCCCCTCCCCAGGAGGCGGGAGCGGAAGGAGTGGGATCGGATCCGACCCCGGTAGAGGCAGGTCCGGAAGTGCCACCCGAAGGGATCGTCGATCAGTGACGATGGATCCAAACGACCATATCATCCATCGGACAAAAGGTGACCAATGATCGTTATTAGCATATTATCTATGATACAAAGTATAATAGGAACCATCACCATTGGAAGGGTAAGGTGTTGGGAATGTTTTTTCATCGGAAGATAATGACATTGTCTGTTATGACCATATTGATCGCCCTATCGATCATGAACCCGTACGAGAACGGATCGATACCCAATACATATGGTGAGTGTACGGACGATGAGATAGTGGTAACAGGGGATTGGAATGTCACCGGGACCGAATCATATTCAGGCGACAATATCACGCTTGATGGAAACCTCACCATATCGGGAACACTGATCCTGGACGATGTGGTACTTATGGTAAACGGATCGGATACCGACCCGTACGCTATTTCGGTCACATCCGGTGGTAAATTTATATGCCGGAACAACACCCTCATATCCGGTGTGAATGAGAGCGAATATCGTTTCAC
>JAUVLN010000129.1 GCA_030600725.1 Thermoplasmatota archaeon
CCCTCTCCCGGAACAGCATTGATCCTGGACTCCGCCAGGTCGCATTTCTTGCAGTTTATGATCTTCTGGGAGATCTCATCCAGCAGTGGATCCAGCCTGTTGTCGAACCTCAATGAATTCCCTCCGCTTTAACCCCAATCCATCGAGTAAAGCTCATGGAGTGTACTTAATGTTAACTACGCTTTAATCATATGTCGATATCCAATTCCCTCAGGGCGTCCCCGGCCGCCGATCTATCCTCCTCGACAGAGGAGAACTCCTGAAGCCTTTTCAGGAGATCAACGACGGAACCATCGCCCGTGGAGGCCATGAGCCGTATCACGGATACCCGATTGTGGGGAGGAACGCCGAAGATGAGCCCTTTCAGATCGGGGCTGCTTCTGGCGTCCATCAGATGCCTCAGAAGAAGCTCAAGACGATGACCCTCGGCCGCCGAACAGGTTCTCAACTGCCCCAGCCTCGGCTTGATGATATCGGAGATAACTATCCGGGCCATATCTCCTTCCAACAACCACCTACCAAACCTCTTTCTGAAATCATCAGGCCTCTCGATGCCCCCATCCGGATCGGAGGAGAGGTTCAGGATCTCCCCCTCCAGGAGGTTGCTTTTTAACGCCTTCCCGCAGAAATTCGCCAGATCTCCCCCATCAAGCAACGTGTGGAGATCTCCCTCCTCCATGTCGAAGACAGCGGTTATCAGGGTCCTCAGGTCCTTGATATCACCACCGCTTTTCCCCGTTATCCAATCCGATCTCTTGACCTTTCTGGCAAACAACGAGCCGAGGTTCTCCTCTTCATAGCCCCCTTCCCCCGAACCCAGAAGGATATTCCTGACCTTGACCTGTGATATCCTTGAAGGGTCATGTTGAACGGCCCTCTCTATCTCCAATCCTTCCAGGACCCCTTCGAAGCCACGGAAAGATGTGGATAATCCAAGCGGATACAGCAGGCCGGAGGATAGGATCCACGCAAGGCCCCTTGCCTTCCCTTTCTCCAATAGCTCATCCGGATCTACCTCCTCCACCCACCCCAGGTCCGAGAGGTCCGAGAGGATCACATGTTCCTTTCTTCTTCTGAAAAGGCCCTCCTTCACCATCGCGGTTTCCGTTCTGAACAATCTGCACTCCGCGATACGATCATCAAAACCAATGCCCTCCCTGCGGAGGAGGTTAAGATCGACCCCGCCATCCATCCATATTCCCTTCTTCACCCTCCTCCTGGGGTCGATATTCGAAAGAGGCTCCTTCCCTTTCTTGAACATCTTGTATGATATGATGTCAAAAAGGAGCGCATCCAGGCCGTGATCCCTCCCTCCCTTCATGGTTCCGCCTCCAGGTGAATGCTGTTTGCCATCATGAACAACAGCCCTTTGGAGGAGGGTTCCGGGGAGGATGGGGACCTGCATTCGAGATCGATATCGATCGACCCGTCACGGGGGATATGGATAGGACCGATCGCGTATCCCCGACCATCCTGCTCTCCCTTGGGTGAGAGCAGATGCCAACCCGAGGATGGCAGATGTATCCATCCTGACCCGTGAACACCCTCTCCATGTTTCGACCTCAGGGTGATCCGACCTTTCCATATCTTTCCTCCGGAGCCGTGGATGCCTTCGGTCTGCGGGACGATCTCCAGATGGGAGATCCTCTCCAGGGAATTCCTGAGCTCCATGTTGGTCCCGTAAGCTTCAAGCCTTTCTCCGACGGTTGTGAAGAGCCTGTCGAGCAGTGACGCGAATTCCAGAAGGCGGTTTATCTCCTTCTTGAGATATCTCTGCCTCTGGACCCGAAGGTCATCCCAGCTGCCCATGGCCTCGTTCGTCCAGGAGGAAAGCATCTCGATCCGTATCAAAGAGGAGGCTGAGATGTGGGATATCAGCGCCCCCATCCGATCCCCGATCTCGTTGATATCAGCCTGTTCCCCGGAGATATCCCCGAGGAATGTCAGATTCGATCTCAGGCCATTGAGTGTAACCTTGAGCGAATTCTCAAGAGGCACTCTCCCGATATCCGCCCTCGCGCCCTTCATCCGTTTGATTCGCTTCTCCAGGACCTCTTTCAGCGGTTTTTTCATATCCCCCCTCATCAGGTCAGAGATACAGCTTGAAAGATCCCTGACGTCCCCCTCCGGTCCGGAATATCCGTAGAGGTCTCCATCCCCCGAGGCGTTCAATACGGACCCCGTGAATGTCCCCTTCTCCTCCTTCTTTCCCTTCCGCTGGGTTTTCTCGATCTTCTCAAGGTATCCATCCTCGGGGAGTGATGCCCTGATCGGATCCTTTGATCCGAATCTGTAGACTCCGGATCCCGCCTGGTCTATCATATCGCTTATTCTCTTTAGCGATCTGTTATTTCTCAGTAGACGTAGGAGGAAGTGGGCGAAGAGAGCCGATCTCAGGTTCGGCCCACATCCCTTGGTCCAGCCTCTCCCGTGTACTATCGATCCTTGCCACCTGTAGATCCTCCTTCCGCTGGAGAGCTCGATCACCTCGATATCTCCTGTCCTGTCCGTGGAGTGCACCCTCTCGTCGGGCAGTAGATATCTGGTGAGTTCATCTCTTTTACCTTCGTGAAGGTCCAGAGGTGTTGCCATCTCGAAGATCAGGGAGGAATCGCTCCTGAGGATCAGGGCCCTTGGGAAGAGTTCCCTGGCGATCATCTCGCCTTCTCTCTCGATGGAGACCTCCATCGGATGCTGTCCCTCCCGCCACTCCCCGGGGATATCGATCTCCTTCTCAACGCTCCCCTCGCCGGATTCGAGCGGCAGCCTTACCTGGAGCGTTTTTCTACCGCCCGGGGTGATAACAGCGGTTGTATCCTCCCCCTCCTCCGTCATTTCGTAGCTTAAGCCGATCAGCACCGAGGATCCGGGCATGGTCGTCCCCGGGGAGCAGTATCCATTGATGATCTTTACGGATCGTCTCCTCTGGATAAGCAGATCGCCGTGGAATATCTCCTCATCTTCCACCTCGATCCTGACCTCAAAGGACCCCTCGAGGTTTTCGGGCAGATCGTACTCGTAAGATCCTCCTTCACTATTATGGAATTTCAGTGGTGTCCATTCTCCTTCGGACCCGAGGGAAACCTTCGGCATCGAGGTCCCGATCGATCCCGTGATCGTAACCTTCAGGGGTGAGCCCCTTTCCACAACGGATGGCACCTCCACCGGGATGCCCTCCTGATCATCGACCGTGATGGCATCTTCCCTGTAAACCTCAAAAGAGGATCCACCGGTCCTGAATGTCGCCTTGATACCGATGTTCCCCCCGCCTTTTTCCCTGTGAACGAGCAGGGGGACCAGGAATTCGCCTTTCCCCTTGAAGGAGGGTTTTACTTTCTGTTTTATTGTGGTCCGCACCTTTCCCCCGTCATCGAAAGCCTCCACCTGCAGCGTCCCCTTGATCCTCTCGTCGCCGGGCGATGCAAGGGCGATCCTCAGAGGGATCTCACCTGTTCCGTCCGATCTGTAGGGAGGGTCCAACAGGGATATACGAACCCTCTGGGGAAGGACATTGAGGGGTATGGCCCCCATTCCAAGGGTGGCGAAGAACTCCCCCCCCTTGATCAGGATCCTCAGCTCCCCCTCTCCCGGAGGGTCGTGGATGGAGATAGGGATCCTGTAGGTCGCGGTCCCGTCCTTCTCAACATCCGGAAGGATGGTCTTCACCGTGAGAGCCAGACCCCTTTCATCTTTGGCTCTCAGGACAGGGACACCCAGTCCCTCCGGGATGGAAACGCTCAGCTCCAGCTCCCATTCCTCCCCGATGTAGATCGGGGTCTCCGGCTTCCTGATGTCCAATTCCAGATGGCTCCCTATTGAAAGAGAAGGTGCGATCAGCTCAAGTTCCCATGTTGTCCCCATAAGTAACCCTCAGTTTCCAATATTTACACCGCTGATGATCCGTTCGATCGTGGAGATCGCGGAGAGCGGGGCAAGGTAACTGGTCCTTGGATTGGTCGTTGAGGGCTGGTTCTCCATCTCAACCCTCATCTCCCCGAACCTTCCCCTGACCTCGATCAGATGCCTGTTCTGGGTGACCGAGGGGTCTGCAATGACCCTCACCTCTGTCCTGTCAAAGCCTATGCCCGCAATCGCCAGAGTGGCGGCCACGTTGACGTTCTTGGGAAAGATCTTCACGGCATCTCTCGCACTTCCATCGAAAAGGGTTATAGGCTCCTTGATGTGGAACAACTCCTCGCACCTCGACTGCATCGAGGGTGGTAGAGAGAGGCCTTTGGGCGGCTTCCTCACGGTCAATCTGACGTATTCGATGTCGGCCCTTGAGGCTGAGATTATGCCGTCGATGCCCGCAATGGCGCCCGATGGAATATAGATCCTGGCGTTGTTCTCCCCCGCGAGCCTCTTGAGCTCGCTCCATAGGAGGTCATCCACCAATGCCCCAACGGATATTATCAGGAGGTCCTTCCCCGCCCCCAGGATCATGGGCCCTATCTCCCCCACCACATCCTGTGAGGCTGCCTCAACTATCAGATCGGACCTTTCGATGAACCCTTCCATATCCTCAAATCCGAAGATCTGTGCCTTGGAAAGCCTCTGGGCCAGATCCTGTGTCCTCTCGAAATCCCTATCGATGAGGTTGATCTCCTCCACCTCTTCCCTATGCTCCATTGCGCCCCCGATGGTGGTTCCTATGAACCCGCATCCCAGTATTCCGATCCTCATGAAATCAGCCTTCCTGTCCAAGTTCCGGAGATGAAAAACGTCCGTTGTGTTCGGATGATACGGCACATATATTATAAATATGCGGAAGGAATTGAAACGGCCCGATAACAAGGTGTCGGAAGGTGTTCGAGCTTGGGTATTTTCTCAAAGAAAAAAGCGGGTAAGCTGGTTGAAGAGGGCATGGAGCTGCACAGGATCGGCAACCTGAGGGCTGCAGAGGTGAAGTACGTGCAGTCGTTATCCTTCGATCCCAACTCGATAGAGGCCCATCTGAATTACGGGGACCTTCTGAAGGCTACGCAGAGGCCCAAAGCCGCCGAGATCGAATACAGGAAGGCCATGATCATGGACCCGGAAAGGGGCGAACCCCATGCCAGCCTGGGCTCATTGTATCACTCCCAGGGCAGGCATGAGGAGGCCGAGGCCGAGTACAACAATGCCTATGACCTCCAGCCAGGGAACATCAACGTTCAGCTGAACCTGGCACAGCTTTACATGGACAACACAAGGTACACCGAGATGAAGAAGATGTACTCATATATCCTCCCAAAGGTAAAAGATCCCAAATTGAGGGCCTTCATCGAAGGCAGGATGAGATGAGATCACAACTTCCTGGCGAAGATCAGAAAGCCGGTATGCCCCAGCATCTCGGTTGAGGGTCTCACAGCCCCCTCTTTCACGGAATATCCCCTCTTGATCAGCTCCATGGCCTCGACATTCGAGAACCCTGCATCCCTCAGGCTCAGGCAGCATCTCTCCAACTGGTTCGATGTGGGCACGTAGGCGCAGAACCTCCCTCCGGGGCGCAGAGCTTCCCATGCGGATCCGGTGGCCTGTTCAGGGTCGGGGATATCCAGTACGACAGCATCCGCCTCTTCCACTTTTACGTCTGACCTGACGTCTCCCAGCAGACCCTCCCAGTTATCCGAAAGGCCGGCAGTCTCAACGTTCTTTCGGGCCTTCCTCAGATGATCGTCCCTGATGTCATACGTGGTGACCCCCCCATCCGGTCGGACCGAATTCAACAGGGCGATCGTCAGGCCGCCCGATCCCGCACCACCCTCTATCACCCTCTTTCCGGATGTGAGGCCCAGGCCGAGGATGATCGCGGCGGAGTCCTTTGGAATGATCATCTGGGGGCCTCTGTCGATATGCTCTATATGGTCGAGGATATCGGGTCTGATAAGGATGAACTCCTTTCTCCCTATCGTAACGCGGTCCCCCTCTTTCCTACCAACGATGTTGGAGGATGATAACGCACCCCTTCCGCCCTCCAGTTTCATCATCCCCTCCTCAAGCTTGACCAGATATCCCTTCCGTCCGTCCATAAGCAGGACCGACTCCCCGAACTTGAAGTTATCCATACAACCCGATGGTGAACCTCGATATCATAATTTTGGGGAGTCCCCCGGGATGCCCAGTTCTTTGTTTTATATCACCTCCGTAAGTTATTGGATATCGAAAACCCCCAGCTTTCGATCATCGGAGTTGTTTAGATGACCTATATTGATATGGACGAGATCATGGGTGAGATATTCAGGCTCGAATGGAGCATGAACCATGAGCACATCCATACGCCCGGCGTCACCTTCGATGAGATACCCGAAGCAAAAGCACTGTAGGGGGGCAACCCTTTTCGGGTGTCGATCATGGAACATACCAGCAAAGGACACACCTCGCGGGCCTTTTGAGGCCCGCACTCCTTCTTTTGTATTCATCTTCCTTTATATACTCATCTTAGCAGGAGAAAAATATGAGGTGTATTATCGGTG
>JAUVLN010000287.1 GCA_030600725.1 Thermoplasmatota archaeon
ACGTGTTTGTAGACCAGAGGCTTCAAGTTGATGTATTCGGTTGCCCTCCCGAATAGAGGTTCCTTTTCGTCTGTGAAGATCCTGTTCATCATGGACACGTAGGAGCCCATCAGGATGATGTGCTTCCCTTTCTCGTTCATACAGCTGTCCAGTACCTTCTGGAATTGTGAAAATGCGGATGGCGATCCAAACGACAGGTTCTGAAACTCATCGAAAACAAGGACCAGCTCACCCTCCACCCTGGTGATCAGATACTCAAGCGCCTCCTCCCAGTCGGCAAATCCAGGGGAGTAACCCAACTTATCTCTGACAGAATTGGCAAGACCTTCGAGGAGGAGGGGTTCTCCCTTCCGGGTTACAAAGAAATAGATATGCTTCCTTCCTTTGATGAACTCCTCTACAAGCCTTGTCTTTCCAACCCTTCTCCTACCCGTTATCACGGTAACGTGTAAACCTTCCCTTGAAAGTCCATTAATACGTTCGAGTTCGGATAGTTCCAGGCGCCTGTTGTAGAACTTCATTATAGTGCAAATAGGTATGATACTATTTATCACTATTGTAACAGTCGGTAATGGACCGACCCAATTACAATGGACTTCTGTTCAAGCAAAAAGAACGACAGGGGGACGATCTCCTTGTACTCAAGAGATCTCCCCATACATTCTCATATCCTCCTCACTACGGATCCCGTCGGACTCGGAACGACCTCAAATCCTGATCGTATCTGCCTCTTCAGCTCCCCAACGTGAGATATCACTCCCACCATTCTCCCCTCTCTCAGCTCCGATAACACCTTCAAAGCGGTCTGAAGCGTCTCATCATCAAGAGAACCAAAACCCTCGTCTATGAACAACGCGTCCATCCGTATCCCTCCCGACCTGGACTGAACAACATCCGCCAGTCCCAACGCCAGCGCCAACGAAGACAGGAACATCTGTCCCCCACTCAACGTATTTGCAGGCCTCTCCTTCCCCGTGTAATTATCATAAACGTTCAGGTCCAGACCGACCTTCGCCCTCTTCCCCATCTCCGTCTCATCCGCCCTCCTCAAAAGGAACCTCCCCCCTGACAACACCTTCAACCTCTGATTGGACGATATCAACACCTCCTCGATCCTCTGTGCAAGGAAGAACCTCTCCAGGGACATCCTGGGATTGCTCAACCCCTTCACCTGCATGGAAAGCCTTCCCACCACCTTCTGAACCTTCTCCAGCTCCTCTATTCCCCTGGACGCTTTCTCGACCTTGTCAAGCTGCCCCCTGGTCCATTTCAGGTCGCTGTCAGCATTCGCCCTCCTCTCGGTCACCTCCTGCCATTCGCTTCTGGCACTCTCCTCCCGCCCCTCAACCTCCAGCACCTCCTCCTGCGTGGGGACCGCCGCCCCCAGCTTCTTCATGCTCTTTCCCAGCGTCTCGATGGAATTCAGCACCTCTATCCGCTCCTTTCTGAACGCGTCCACTTTCCTGGAAAACTCCCTTTCCACGCCCTCATCAAGTAACGCATTCCTCAGCTCATCAACGCTTCGAAGTCCATCGTGGTCCAGCTTCTGAAGCTTTGATCCTATCGATCCAACGGCCTCCTCCAACCTCTTTGTTATCCGCTCCAGGTTCTCTTCTTTGGACTTGAGCTTCTCCCGGAGTTCAATGAGCTTCCCGTTCATCCCTTCGATCCTCTCCGTCCACTCCCTGATCTCAATAGATAGCCTGGGATCCCTCTCCTTCAGCTCCGATATCGTCGATCGAAGCTTTGATGCCGGGTCCTTCGCCTCAAGGTCGATCTCCAAGCCCCTGAAGGTGGAGATCCTCTCATCAATGGTCGAGCTGAGCCCTTTCATCTCAACCTTCAACTTCCCCATATTCTCTCCCAGGGGGACCTCCTTCTTTGAGAGGGATTCCAGCTCATTGGAGATATGATCCTTCTCCATGGTGAGCTCCAGCTCCTTTCTGTCCCTCTCCTCCATCATGGTCTGTTTAATTGCGATATCCTCCACGCTCTTTCTTACCTCGGAGACCTCCTTTCCCTCGTACTCCGGGAAGGTTCCATCGATCTCCTTCTGTCGATCCAGGAACTCCTTCCTGGAGGTCTCCAGCGTGTTATAATCAATCTTGATCATTTCCAGGTCCGCCTGGAGCTTCCGGAGTCGAGACGTTCCCTTCTCCACATCCTCCAGTGATACATCATCCTCCATGGGGGGCCTCGGGGACGGGTGGTCGAGAGATCCGCACACGGGACATCCCTGTCCCTTTTCAAGGCCCCTCGCAAGCTCCCCTGCGATGGACACTTCCCTCCTCTTCCCGAGGGATCCCACCAGTTTCTCCTGTTCCTTTACCCTCTCATCCAGCACCTTCCTGGACCCTTCCAGCTTTTCCATCCGGTTTCCTTTCCCGACGATCTGGTTCAGGATCCCGACGAGGTCCCTGCCCGCTGAAAGGACCTGGGACAGCTTCACCATATCCTCCTTCTCCCCCAGTTCATCCAGCTCCTTCTTTATCGATCCCAGCTTCTCCCCTTTGGCCTTCTTCAGTTCCCGGATCCCGGCCTGCTCCTTCGCCAGTTCATTCAATTCCTCATTTTTATCGTTCAACTGGCCCTTGATCGCGCTCATCTCCTGGACCCGGGGAAAGATGGACTCCAGATGGGATACGCGGTTCCTGATCCCGTCCAGCTCCTTCTGCTTTATCGGCAGTTCCCTTTCGAACCTGGCCTTCTCCATATCGAATCCTTTATCGGCCTCCTCATGCCGGGCGGCCATATCCTTCTCCTCCGCATCGAGGTCCGCCCTATCCCTGGACAGTCCATCAAGCGTAACCAGGTCCGGCCTCATCCTCTGCGCCTTGCTGTTAAGGTCAAGTACCGAAGAAATATCCCGTATCTCCTCCTTCTCTTCGATCTCCAGCTCCGCCTTTCTATCCTTTGCCTTCGAAAGCTCCGTGGATATCCTGAACAGGGACCGGGCCTTCTCGAGCTGACCCTGCACCCTCTCCCAGTTCTCCCTCTTATCAACGGCCATCTTCTGAATGGACTGGAACCTCTCATCCAGGTTCGATACCAGATCG
>JAUVLN010000146.1 GCA_030600725.1 Thermoplasmatota archaeon
CATTTTGATCCCTCATCATCTTCTTCAAATTCATCAGAAAAACCTTGTAATGTTGAACGTAAAAAATTTGAACTAGTAAAATCGCAATCTTCATTATTTGAAGCACTGGCAATTAGTGATAATATTAATGTAATTATTAACCGTAACTCGGTAATATTTACCCATAGGGTCCTATTTTTCCTATAAATATCATCCACGATCTTCAATTTATACGTGAAATGAACCGAAAGTATTACATAATATTAACCCATATGTTGTTACCCATATGGCTCAACTACCTAGACCTGTCATGATTACCCTGGAAAAGATGAAAAAGACCGAACATGCATACATGGAGATTAAGGTAATCAATGGCAGATACTACCTCCACAGATCAACAAGCATATGGGACAAGAATGAGAAAAAGACAAAGAAAGTCACTGAATATCTGGGAGCAATTACCCTGGGAGGGGTGTTCATTCCAAAAAAATCAAGGCAACGATTGTATGAAACTTCCAGAGAAATATTTGAATATGGCAATTGTGCCCTTGCATACAACTTCATACAAGATTCAGAAAAGATATTAAAGACGCTCACAGTAGATTACAGGGAAGTGATTGCAGCTTCGATCGTTAAAGTGATAGATCCCAAACCACTCCGATTACTCGCATCCAGATGGGAAAAGTTTTATCTGTCAAAGAAGATGAATGCTCACCTCTCACCCAAAAAAATATCTGCAGTGTTGAGTGAACTAGGGAGAAGTGTCACACCTTGGAGAGAACTATTTTTCAATCTCACAAAGGATGATGACCTGATTCTATATGACCTTACAGCAGTTTTCACCCATTCAGAAAAGCTGATACTAGCAGAGAAGAGCTATAATGCACATTATTCTCCACTCAATCAGATGGGGGTCGCAATGGCTTTTTCGACGCGTGACACACTTCCTGTTGGATTGGAACTTTATTGTGGCTCTATAAAGGATATAAGCACAATATATGAGTTCAGAGCAAAATATCCAATATCCAATATCGGTTTTATATTTGATCGTGGTTTCTCATCTTATAAGTTATTGGTCGAACTCAAAGAAGACGAAATTCATTATATCGTTCCTTTACGGAAGGATTCAAAATATATTGATTTGAGGTGGATGAGGTGGAAAAAACCTTTTGAATATCGAAAACGTTGGATTCGTTGGGGGCGAAAGACCTGCGACCTCGGTTATCTGTATTTTTTTGAAGACCCACAAATAAAAGCGGATGAAGAGATCGGTCTTTTGAAAAAGGTTGAAAAGAATGAATTGAGTATGTCTGAATATGAAGAAAGTAGAAAGACTGCAGGAGTAATTTCCATAATAACAGATCTTGATCGAGATGGGATGGAAATCTATGACCAGTACAAGGGTAGGGAGGATGTGGAACTCGCCTTCGATACAATGAAAAACCATCTTGATTCGGATAAAACATATCTGCAGTCTATGGAAACTGTAAGAGGATATTTCCTCATTACATTTCTATCATTAAGAATATATTTCAAGGTATTGAGACGTTTGCGAGAAAAAAAGCTCACCCATAAGATATCTGTTGAGGAAGTATTTTTGGAATTGTCAAAGGTATTTATGTTAATAGAAACAGGTGGGAGGGAATATTATTCCCGGATTCCAAAAAGAGCTAGAAAGATGATAGAATTATTCCCCGAGATGCAACCTATGGGTTAAAAAGACGGAGTTACGGTTATTAATTATACTTACGGCATCTAAAGGTGGACCGTACCCCAAACAATGGACTCTTGGTTAAGCTTGCGATATGATCCTCCTCCACTCCACCAGGGTCCGCATTGGGGACGATTCACTCCATATCTCAAGGCACACCCAATTCCTACAGGCCAATTGAAAATTCATTCGATCCTGCACTTCGAAAGGATCAGATCTTTCTCTATCTCCCTCCAGCTTCCCACATCAAGATCATCAACGTTCAGATCGCCTATCCCCCTCCGATGAAGCTCGTACACCCGGGAACCCACGGCGAGGAATATCCTCTTTACGACATGATGCCTTCCCTCGTGGATCCTGAGGGTGACGGAGGTCCTATCTTCTATGTGCTCGAACGATAGGATCCTTATCCCCTTCACCATCCCCGTATCCAACATGACCCCCTCCTCCATCGCCTTCAATTCATCCTCCGTCATGTTTCCCTTGACCAGGGCTATGTACTCCTTCTCGACCCCATAGCTCGGGTGGGCGATCCTGTTGGAGAGGAGGCCGTCATTGGTGATCATGATCAAACCGGTGGTGTCGATGTCCAACCGCCCCACGGGAAACATCCCCGGCCGGAGCTCCTTGGGTATCATATCCACCACCCACCTCCTCCCCCTGGGATCGTCCCTTACGCATATTATCCCCTTGGGCTTGTTCAATATGAAATATCTATGCGGAAGCACCGTTACCTTCCTGCCGTCCACGAGAACCCGGGAACCCTCATCTATGGCGGTTCCCAGCTCATCCACGACCTCCCCATTCACGGATACCCTACCCCCGGCGATCAACTCCTCGCACCCCCTACGCGAGCCGAGCCCGCATCTGGCCAGATATCTCTGAAGCCTTATGAAGCCCAAGATAACACCTCACTCCACGAATGCCGCTGGTTCGAGAAGCTTCTCGGGGTTCTCCAACTGGTCATTGAAGTAGGATATCGCCCTGTACATGTAGAAACCGTCCTCCCCCCTCTCGTCGTACGTGAACTTCATGGGAAGGACCTTCCGAACCACCATCTCACCCTCCTCCACGAGCACCTTGTCCTCTATCATACCCATCACAGCGAATGTTGGGATATCCCCGTATTCGTACAGGTGATGATAGAGGGATTTCGCGTCGAAGGACCCCAGATTGGCAATGAACATGGACGCGTAGAACGGGTCCTTCTCGATGAAGCTGTAGGGTATCAGATTGTAGTAGAGAAGCCACTGAAATACCTTGTATCCGAAAGATAACATGAAACGGGGTAGCTTCAGGAAGAGATCCGCCTCCTTATCGGAATGAGTACCCTCCTTCCTCGCCTTCCTGATCTCTATCTTGGATGTCTCAATGGTATCCTTGAACGTGAAGCCCGGCATGAACTCCCTCTTGACCACCGTGATCGGAGAGGAGCTCTTGTACTCCTTCTTGACGGAGAAGCTTAGCCATATCTTGTTGCGCTGATAGATCCTCCGTCCGGAGACGAAACGGTTGGACCTGGGATAGGCTACCAGGGTCTTTACAACGGCGTGGAGCAACAGATGGAATATCGTCACCTTGGTCCCATATTCCAAGGTCACCCTCTCCGCCATCCTCAGTGCTTTCTCTATCCTGACATCCTCCTCGAAGTAGACCGTGGATTCCGCCCTGCTCCTCATGATAAAAGGCATTATCCTCCTGTAGCCTGGAAGCCCCTTTACCCTGGTCCCATCCCTTCTACCCATAGCTGTTGTCCCCCATTAAAAAGGAATCATCATCATCATATTAATAAGAGGCACCCCGAAGGATGATCGAGCTTAGCTAGCGATACAATTAAATCCGATGACGCATACACCATTCGGGGGGAGCTGACTTGTCTCTGAAAGGAAGGGATATCGTAGCCATAACCGATCTCGATATGGACGAGATCGAAACGATCTTGAATGAGGCGCAGAAGATGGTCCCCGCTGCCAGGGGGGAGGTTAAGAACGATTCGCTCTCCGGCATGATACTGGCAGCCCTTTTCTTCGAGGCATCCACCAGAACCAGGCTATCCTTCGAAACGGCCATGCACCGGCTTGGAGGCGATGTGATCACCATCGCCGGCCAGGAGGGCAGCTCCCTGATAAAAGGGGAAACCCTGGCTGACACCATCAGAATGGCCGAGGGATATTCGGACATCATCGCCATCAGGCACCCAAAGGAGGGAGCCGCCCGCCTGAGCGCGACATTCTCGAAGATACCGGTCATAAACGGAGGGGACGGCGCGGGTCAGCACCCGACCCAGACCCTTCTCGATCTGTTCACGATAAAGCAGAACCTGGGGGATATCTCCAAACTCCATGTAACCATCGGCGGGGACCTGAAATACGGAAGGACCACTCACTCCCTCTCACTGGCCCTGGGAAGGATGGGTGCCAGGATGACCTTCGTCGCCCCAAAGAGGATCCAGATGGTCGACCACATACTCGATGATCTCAACAGGATGGATGCCAGCTTCGATGTGGTCTATGATATCAAGGAGACGATCCCGGATACTGATGTACTTTACATGACCAGGATCCAGAAGGAGCGTTTCCCGGATGAGGAGGAATACATGAAGGTTGCCGGAGCCTTCCGCATCACGGCAGAGATGCTCGAACCCGCCAAGAAGAAGATGATCGTGATGCACCCGCTACCAAGGATAGATGAGATACATCATTCCGTGGACGCGACACCACATGCCAGATATTTTCAGCAGGCGTTCAACGGTGTTCCGGTGAGAATGGCCCTTCTGCACCTTCTACTGGAGGACTAGAGATGAAGGACGTAAAGATCACACCCCTCAGGAACGGAACCGTGATAGACCACATCAAACCCGGCATGGCCCTGAAGATCCTGCCCCTTCTGAACATAGACCAGGATTACAGTACCGGCCTCTCCATAGCGATGTACGTCCAGTCGAAGAAACACCAGCTGAAGGACATAGTGAAGATAGAGGATAAGGAGCTTCACCACAAAGAGATGAACAGGCTGGCGGTCATAACACCCAATGCGACGATAAGCATCATAAGGGATTTCAAGGTAGTGAAAAAGTTCAAGGTAAAACTCCCAAAGGTCATAGAGGGTATCGTGAGATGTGAGAACATCAACTGCATCACGAACGGAAAGGAACCGGTTGTTAGCAAACTAGTGAGAGCGCAGGAGGATCCGGTCAAATTCAAGTGTTACTACTGTGGAAGGATCCAGAACATGCTGGAAAAGAGGATCATCTGAGTCCCGCGGACAGATCCAGGATCAGATCTGCGGCCCTCTTCAGATCGGTCAGAGACATGTGCGGCATTGTGATCATCTCCGGATCGTCGGTGATATACTCCGTGGCCATGGGAACGTGTACGAAACCTCCCTTTGATCCACTCTCCTTACACCACTGCATCACGGTGTAGAATATCTCGTTGCAGAGATATACGCCCGCACTGTAGGAGCTCTTTACGGGTATCCGCTCTGACCGGAGCGTCTCCAGGATATCGGCAATTGGCAAGCTGGATCGATAGGCAACTGGGCCATCCTCCGAGATCGGCTCCCCCATCCGGACCTTACCGGCATTGTCCGGAATATCAGACCCTCCGATATTAACGGCTATCTCCTCGAGGGCGATATGCGATATCTTTCCGTTCAGCCCGAAGGATATCACTAGTTCAGGCGACGTCTTCTTGAGAGCTGTCCGGAGTATCTCCCTCGCTCTCCCACATTCTACAGGAAGCACGATCGCTTCCACATCGATATCCGAACGTTTTCCCAGATGCTCCGCTATGGCCTGTGCTGGGTTTTTTGGAAAAATATGAAAGGGGACGAAGCCGGTGATGATCGCTTTAGTCATCGGCTCCGCCCCTTCGGACTGCGGGAGATCTAATCCCTCTTCCTGAGCCACACGAATGACGAGGAGAGTACGCCGATCAGGGCGACCGTCCCGAGCAGACCTCCGATTATGACCTCAGCTCCAACGGGAGTTGGGGGCGGGAGTTTTCCGAAGATTATCACCTGGATCACGGCCGGCTCATCGGAGTTCCTGCCGTCGTCGTCTTTCACAAATACCTCAACGTAATAGGTACCCACCTTGTCGTACTCATGCGCTTTGGTGTATCCGGCCTCGTAACCGTCGATCCCCTTGGTCTCATCGGAATGGGTTCCGTCGTCGTAGTCCCAGTAGTAGCCCACGATCTCACCATCCCTGTCGAAGGAACCCTCGGCAGAAAGGATTATGGGCTGTTCGTTGATGGACTGTTTGACCATTTCAATCTTGGCCACAGCAAAGGGTGCACGGTTCTCGACGATTATGGTCCAGCTCTCCTCCCAAACGGCACCCTTGCGGTCCGACATGTTCAACGTTACAATATAGGTCCCG
>JAUVLN010000115.1 GCA_030600725.1 Thermoplasmatota archaeon
TCCTCGTCTCGTCATCGATGGGAAGCTCGATCACGCTCTGGATCTCCTCGGCGGTCATTCCTCTGGCCCCCTCGTATGCCATTCCCAGGGCGATCATGATGGAATAGGGGGAGAAAAAGACGTTATCGGTGCCGCTTATCAGCTGTCTGTACATATCGAAGGAGAACTCATTTGAGGAGTTCACCAATTTGTTCATACCGGTGTAGACCGGAGAATATTCCATGGTCCTTGTGGGCCTCTCATCATCTGTGTCGATGCATCCAGATAGGAGGGCGACCGAGGCCATCAATGCGATTACAAGGATAGATCTCATCTTCATGGGTACCCCTTCTATTGATGTAATGGGTTGAGAGACGATATAAAGACAATGGAACAGAATTTATACAGCTCCCAGACCTCTGGACCGATCCCGGAACAGACAAATGCACGTGGTTGTGCTGAATTGGGCCAAAATGAAGGGAGGGGGATAATATCAGTTCTAAATGGTTTCTGAAGTTCTCCATGGCTCAAGAGCTTGGGTCCTCAACCTTTCCCATGAAGAGGATCTGACCTGTCGCATGGTGTTCGATCAGGAATATGAACGGGTGGTCCGCCCTGAACTCTATTGGTGTGGGTTCGTCCCCTCCGACGCCACCTGTAAATGAGAATATCACCGCCGTGGCTGCCGCCGCTTCCGTCCCCTCCTCGTTGACCTCAACGAAGGATTGGTGGATGACATCACTGATGAAGAGATCGGCCCCGCTTATACCGCTGAAATCAGCATCACCCAAGAAAGCGGTGGGCATCCCCATCTCAATCAGGTACTGGTTGAGGTTGTACTTCAGCTCGAACTTGAAGGAGGGCAGGTATATATCGACCCATTCGCCGGACAGGTCCGACTTCAGATCTCTCAGATATTCATAGGTAAGGTCGGACTCCAAACCGGAGATATCATTCTGTTTTGGTAGAAGGACATACATCGATAATTCATCGTTTGTATAGGGGAGCTGAAGCATCTGGACATCGTCGTTTTCCGCGTAGTTAAGGTCTATCTCCTCGTCGCACATGTTCATGGTCTCAACCATCTTCGATGTCCCATCCGTCAGGTGGAAATCCCGCTCCATCGTGGCGGTCTCATCGAACTGCCACTTCCAGTCCGCCTTGAAGTAGATCGCGTTCGTTAGTACCATGTAGGTGAAATAGCCGAGCAGGCCCGGGGGGATCATATCCTTGATCCTACCATTTGTCTCCCCTTCCACCCAGGCGTTGATCGTGTCCGTGGATCCCGTTGGGTCCCCCCCGAAGTCCAGCTGTTGACCCCCTGCCAGATAGTCGTTCTCGATGGTGTATTGATAATCTTCGATCAGGGTCTCTCCCTGTTTGAGCCAGTAGGCGTTGGCCGTACTCAGCTCGTAGCCTGTCCCTTCGGGATTGAGCTCTGACTGGAGCGATCTCACCATCTCCCTCCTGGTCTCGTCATCGATGGGAAGCTCGATCACGCTCTGGATCTCTTCAGCGGTCACTCCTCTGGCCCCCTCGTATGCCATTCCCAGTGCGATCATTATGGAATAGGGGGAGAAGAATACGTTATCGGTCCCGTTCAACAGCTGTCTGTACATCTCGAAGGAGAACTCATTCGAGGAGTTCACCAGCTCGTTCATACCGGCGTAGACCGGAGAATAGTCCATGGTCCTTGTGGGCCTCTCATCACCGGTGTCGATGCACCCTGATAGCAGGGCGACCGAGGCCATCAATACGATAACAAATGAACTTTTCATCTTCATGGGTACCCCTTCTATTGATGTAATAGGTAAATTGATGATATAAACAAAGTGGAACAGTATTTGTACGGATGCAGATGGTCGATCCATGATGTTGAAGATTCCTGGTAAATGCTTAATTTACTCGAATAAATTTGATCTGCACTTAATTAACCCTCATCCACCTTCAGCGGGGTCCTCCACCTTCCCCATGAACAGGATCTGACCTGTCGCCTTGTGTTCTATAAGGAATATGAACGGATGGTCCGCCCTGAACTCAACAGGGGTTGGTTGGCTCCCACCACCGATGCTGCTCGTTTCCCGCATCACTACCGCGGTGGCTGCCGCCGCCTCCGTCCCCTCCTCGTTCACCTCCACGAAGGACTGGTGGATCACATCGCTGATGTATAGATCGGATTCCCCACTCTCCTTGATACCGCTGAAATCGGCCCCTGATGAGAAGGCTGTTGGCATGCCCATCTCCTTCAGATCCTCGTTGAGCTCGTATTTCAACTCGAACTTGAACCTGGGCATATACACGTCGACCCACTCACCGTACATCTCCGCTTTCAGATCGGATAGATATTCCGCCGTGAGGTCGGATTCCAGGCGGGATATATCATTCTGTTTGGGGAGAAGAATATACATCGACAGCTCCTCGTTCTTGTAGGGCAGCTGAAGCATCTGGATATCATCGTTATGTGCGTAGTTCATGTCGAGGTCCTCGTCGCACATGTTCATGGTCTCGACCATCTTCGAGCTTCCATCCGTCAGGTGGAAACCCCGCTCCATCGTGGCGGTCTCATCGAACTGCCACTTCCAGTTCGCCTTGAAGTAGATGGCGTTCGTGAGTATCAGATAGGTGAGAGAGTCTATCAGGTCCGGGGAGATCAGGTCCTTGATCCTACCATTCGTTTCCCCTTCCACCCAGGCGTTGATGGTATCGGCGGAACCGGCGGGGTCTCCCCCGAAATCCAGCTCCTGTCCGCCGGCGAGGTAGTCGTTCTCGATGGTGCTCTGATAATCGTCGTTCAGGTCCTCCCCCTGTCTGAGCCAGTAGGCGTTGGCCGTGCTCAGCTCATATTGGCTATCTCCGGGATTCAACTGTGATTGAAGGGAGCGTACCATCTCCCTCCTGGCCTCGTCATCAATGGGGAGCTCGATCACGCTCTGGATCTCCTCGGCGGTCATACCTCGGGCCCCCTCGTATGCCATTCCCAGGGCGATCATGATGGAATAGGGGGAGAAGAAGACATTATCACCCCCGCCCACCAGCTGCCTGTACATCTCGAATGAGAACTCGTTTGAGGAGTTCACCAGCTCGTTCATGCCTGTATATACCGGTGAATAGTCCATGGTCCTTGTGGGCCTCTCATCGTCGGTGTCGATGCAGCCGGACAGGAGAACGACCGAGGTCATCAATACGATAACTAGTAAACTTTTTATCTTCATGTGTACCCCTTCTATAGATGTAATGGGTTGAGAGATGATATAAAGACAATGGAACAGAATTTATACAAAATAATCTGGTTTGGATCAATATAGATCGAGGGTATCTGTTTCACAAATGATAAGTGCTCCAATGTTAGAGGCCATTAAAAAATGATTGAAATCTCTCGATTGCACATAAACTGCAAAACCTTATTATCTGTTTATTAATTACATTTACCCACCAGAGGGATGTGACAATATGATAGGAACCATTGGTAATCTATTTATTAGCCTATTATTGATCTCTCCGATACTATCGGTATTTGAAGATGATACTTTACTAGAGAAAGATCAGATCGTCGATCTATTTCAGGATCTTTCACCGAATGGGAGCCTGTCAAATCCTACACTTGGATATTTCACCGAGAACAAAGGTCAATATTACTCGGATCATACATTCTGTTCATACCTCTCATATGGATCGATCTGTTTTTCAGAAAGTAAGGTTGTTATTTTTCCAAATAACCAAAATGAGCATGATGTTGATGATCCTGATACTATTCGAAAAGGTACGTTAAATATCTTGAGTTATTCTTTTATTGGGGCTAATGATGTATCGCCGGTTGGAGTGGATAAGCACTCATTCACAAGTAATTATTTCCTGGGAAATGATCCAAACGAGTGGGTAACCGGAGTCAGAAGCTTCAAAACTGTCCTGTATAAAGGGATTTGGGATGGAATCGATCTAATGTATCAATATAATGATCAGGGTCTGAAATATGAATTCATAATACATCCTGGCGGGTCCACTTCAGACATCAAGATATTGGTTGAAGGTGCCGATTCGTTGAACCTACAAAATGGAGATCTCACGGTATTATTACCTGATGGTCTATCCATATCAGATAGTGGCCTGAAGGTACATTATCTGAATGAACCGTCCGTCACAATTGGGGCATCTTTCCATTTAGCTACCAGGGAGATCTTCTCATTCAAAATAGATGAATATGATCATACAAGACCCATAGTGATCGACCCCCTTTTAACCTCCACCTACATCGGTGCCGGGGGTGAAGATCATGCATTTGATCAGATCATGGATGGAAACCTTGATATGTATATCACCGGAAAGACCAGTTCCGCCCTCTTTCCGGTTCAGAACGATCCGTATGACCCGTCCTACAATCAGAACTGGGATGCATATGTTGTGAAGTACGATCCATTGGACTCCTCTATCGAATTTGCCACATTCCTGGGTGGAGGCGACTATGATTGCGGGATGGGTATTGCCCTGAATAAGGATGGTGAGATAATCATTACAGGCCCCACTTATTCAAAGGGTTTCCCTGTTTCTGATGGGTGTTATCGTCCAACTCATATTGGTGGAGAGGATATTTTCATCACAAAATTGAGTCCGGATGGTTCCACATTGCTGAGTTCAACCTATGTGGGTGGAACAGGAAGAGATCTCTCCAATGATATTCTCGTTGATGATACGTCAAGCGTCTATGTAACCGGTTTTACAGAATCTTCTGACTTCCCCACATCGATGGATGCTCTTAACTCATCAATTAATGGTGGTGAGGATATATTTATCCTTCAGATGGATGGTGATCTGGAATCAATTGAATATTCATCATATTTTGGTGGCAGCGGAAATGATAAGGCACTTTCTATGGCAATGGATGACAGAAAGTTCATTTATTTAACTGGCGGATCGGATTCAAGCAATTTCCCAATAACTACAGATCTATGTGGTTTAAGCTACAATGGAATACAGAGCTGTTTCATGGTCAAGATCAATACGGGAATGTCACTTCTGGTCACATCAACCCTTATTGGTGGTACGGAACTTGATGAGGGAACAAGAATATATCTGGATGAAAATGAAGATATCTACATCACCGGGTTCACCAGATCGGGATCATTTCCAACAACGGAGATGGCATATGACACCTCATATAACGGGTTGAAGGATGCTTTCATATTCAAAACGGATAATTCCGCATCAACTATCCTCTATTCCACTTACCTCGGCGGAAGTAAGGATGATGTTGGGATGGATATTGGCTTTGATCATAAGGATAGGTTATTCCTATCATGTACAACGGAATCTCTGGATATGCCTTTGGTCGATCCGTTATATGATGATTCTCACAATGGGAAAAGGGATTCATTCCTTGCGGTTTTTAATGAAAATGGCGACTCGATCTACCGTTCCACCTACCTGGGTGGGGGAAATGATGACGAAACGATCGGAGTTTCCATTGATCCCGATGGGAATGCATATATTGTGGGAAACACAAAGTCCGGAGCATTTCCCACCCTTGCCAATTCATATGATGATACACACAACATCGGGATGGATATCTTCGTTTCTGTTGTGAACCTCTCTTTTCCTCCTTCCCAGCCGAGGGATCCAACCTTTTCAATTGGAGATGGTTATATTGATATAAGTTGGGATAAACCCGATATGAATGGAAATGCATCGATAACCGGATACAAAATATATCGAAGATCGGATGATGTTGATGAATACTCACTGATATCAAACACCGATGCTCTCAGTTTTATCGATCTGAACATAACAAATGGTATCACATACCTTTATTACATCACCTCTACGAATGTCGCAGGTGAATCAAGACCGAGCAGTATCATTACAGTTTCAGATGAGGAGGCTCCAACCTTTCTTGATGATCTCACTCCTATGATCGGAATTGTCGGGAGAGAACTTCAATTTTCTGTGGGATTGGTTGACAATGTGAGAGTATCCTATGCATTTGTGACCTACACACATGGCCAGAGCAGATCCGTGAATCTAACAAGAACCGAAGGGGACATTTGGACCTGTAAAATTCAAATACTGGGATCTCTGGATCCGATCCAATACAACTTCAGTTGTCACGATCCTTCCATGAACTGGGCATACACACAGGTAAAAACAATTCAAATTATGGATGATTCATTACCAATATTCATTGAGGATAAAACTCCCCGATCATGTATCACCGGTGATCCCATTGATTTTAAAATAAATGTGAAAGATAATATCGATATAAGTGAGGTTTGGGTTGATTATCATTCATCATCCAAACCATCGGATCGAGGTAATATCTCAATGGAAGGATCGGAAGAAGGTTATTGGACCATCTCAATCCCAACTGACCATCTAATAACAGCATATTCCTACAGATTTCACGCAGTCGATTCCTCCGGAAACTGGAATTCAACTGAACTGGAAGGCCTGGTTCAAATCATCGATTCCATCGATCCGATAATAACAAATGATACGACACCAGTTTCAATTAATATGGGAGCTTCGCTCCAGTTCACTGTAGAAATGATCGATAATGTGGAGGTATCAGTTGCCAAGGTTTTCTACGAAGTTGATGGGGGGGAAATAACTGGGCTCGATCTGATTATTAATGGACATTACTCGGCTACCATATCAGTACCTATGGACCCGGGATTGGAAATTGGATATTATTTCTATGTTGAGGATTCCTCCGGAAATTGGGTCGAAAGCGGTGTTAAGAAGATCACCGTAATTGATTCGGATCCCCCGAATATTATCGAGGACAGGACCCGTATCAATTTCACGAATGGAGCGGATTTCCTGT
>JAUVLN010000118.1 GCA_030600725.1 Thermoplasmatota archaeon
TCATCTGGGCTCATTATACCACTCGCTTTACTGCCGACCTAAAAGTGACGTTGTATATATATTAGGTGCTCACGTCCTGCCGCTGCCCCTGGCGATCCTTGCCGCCACGGCTCCTGCGATAAGGCCCGCGTCAATGTTCACGACGCATATGGGGGAACAGCTCTGGAGCATGGCGAAGAGGGCTGCCTCCCCTTTCCCGTGGATGCCGTAACCGGTGGAAACGGGAAGCCCGATGACCGGGACAGGGACCAATCCGGATATCACCGTGGGGAGGGCCCCCTCCCTTCCCGCCGCCACCACAAGCACGTCAGCCCCCCAATCGCTCAGATCCCTGAGGGGCTCCACGATCCTGTGTATGCCTGCAACGCCGATATCGTAGAACGACCTCACCTCACACCCCATCTCCATAGCGATGATCTCCCCCTCCCGACTTACCGGTATATCGGAGGTGCCGGCCGTGATGAAACCCACTTTGCCCCTGATCTCGGGTACTGTGAACCCCTCCTTCCTCAATATCAGGAATCTGGCCTCCGGATCATATTTCTCCTTTAATTCACCTTCAAGCGATCCAAGCAGGTTGTCCTTGGTCCCCTCATCGATCCTCGATATCAACGCCCTGTTCCCACTTTCAAGGGCTGAAGCGGCGGTATCGTGCAGATGTTCATCGGTCTTACCTTCGGCAATTATGATCTCTGGTATACCTGTTCTACCCTCCCTGCCGAAATCCAGGTTGGAGACGCCCTGAATATACAACCGTTTCCACATCTCCTTCTTGGCCTTATCGAGCGTTATCCTTCCTCCGGCGAGGTCCTCAAGCAGATCATCCATCGTATCTGAAGAAATTAATAAGGATATATAGATAGCGATTTAATAGGAGCAAAGGGATTGCAGGAGTGCAATCCGAATTAAAGGTGTGATGGTTTGGATACAGGACCCGAGGGAAAGAAGGGCGGAAAGGCCCCATCATCCGAGGTTATATGGTCCATTCTGGGAGATAGACCATCATCCTCCGATCACAGGGTCCTGAAGGTCGACCGCCTCGATTCCGAACCCCGGTCCGTACATCGGCTCCTTGAGATCGATGATCGGAAGGTCCATATATGGGACATCGAGGGCGAGGATGGGGTGGAGATCCCCATCACATCCATCGACCGCAAGGTCATGTCAACACTGCTTCCCCATTATGCGAGATCTCTTCAGGGTGATGAGACCTCTTCATCGATCCAATTCCGCCCTTTCGGCCAATGGGATGACACCTGGCAGGGGGAATTGAACGGATGGGATGGATCCTCACAGATGGCGGTAGTGAGGGACGGGGAGATATTGGATCTGAGATATCGGGGGGAGGGGTATCAGTATGACCTCCGGTATGGCCTCTTCCCGAGGAAGGAGAATATGGGGCCATATATGATATCAAGACTTTCCAATCTGGGTTTTGATGGGGTGCCCACCCTCCTTGGGGTATCATACTGGGAGATCGAGGGACAGGTGCTTCCATGGAGCAGCCTGATCAGGTTCCCCGGGATCCCTACATCCGGATACAAACCGTTCCTCTCGGATCTTCGGGAGCTGATATCCGGCTTCAGGAAGCTCACCCCGGAGCAGGCCCTTGGATACCTCTTCGGCCTCTCCACCTCCCTGGAGAGAGGCTCTTTCGAGTCCGCATTTCAGCTTGGTGTGAGCATCGGAGAGCTACAGAGCTATATGATCGGTCGGGAAGATGGAGGGCCCGTCGGAGGCAGACACACCTTCGGCAACAGGATACTTGAGAGGTTCAGGATGGGGATGTTCGGCACATCCGATCTCGGGGAGATACTGGGCAGGGCGTCCTCCTACATTGACGGTGTGAAGAGATCCCTCAGGAAAAGCTCGGGAAACGACAGGGTCAAAAGGCCCACCTCCGGCCGAAAGCTCAAGGTCCTGAAGGGACAGAGCATGATATCAAAGGGGATGGGACCCGAGGAGGCGCGTCTATCACTGCTCAATGGATACCTCCTGAGGAAGGAGCGCACCATAAGGAGCGGGATTAAGGGTCTGAGGTCGTTCGTGGGCTCTCCCAACATATCCTCGTGTGTGGACTGCAATCTGGAGAGGCTGTCGCTCATCAACACCGATTGGTTCATGTTCCAGGATATGGACTGGGAGTTCCACCTGGATGAGGAGGGGCCGGACAGGAAGATGCTCCCGCTGAAGGACCTGGCCCAGGTTTTGAACTCCCTCCTGAAGGCCAGGTACCTCTCGGCCCGGTGGATATTCTCCCAGTTCTCCAGGACGAAGGGGGTCGAGCGGGAGATACTGGATACGCTCTTCCTGGAGTACAACCTGAAGAAACCCACCTACAGGAATATGATGCCGGACCTGAGGATCCACAGGAGGATAGGAGAGGATGTCCCGTTCAGGGTGATATTCGATGTATCCATCATATCGATGCTCTGGTACGAACGCTGCCATAACGCTCTCGTTGAAGGGTACAACAAGGGCATATCGATGTACGGTAACAAGCCCCTGATCGAGTATCCCAGGGGGACGGATACTGCCGAGGGCATCAGGATAATGCAAGCACTTCTGTCCCTCTCCGACCTATCACGGTCCCTGGAAAGCGGAGACCCATCCCGGGTCAGCATCGAATCGGACCTGCTGATCCTCCTGACAAGATGGTGACGATCCCCGACGGGCCATCATCTTACGAGGCGATCACCCGGTGTAATAATACTGCCCGGATCTCTTCTGCTTCGAGTCGAGTCTGGAGTCGAGCTTGTTTATCCTGGGCCTCTTCGTCTCCATGTCGCGTCTGAAGGTTATATTGATGTCCGAGAGGAAGAGGTTCATACCATCACGCAGTGACATGGGCCCCACCGCGGTTCCGCTGATCGACGGCTCCCCCTGGAAGACCATCATGGTATCGGAGACCAGATCGATGAAGTAGACATCGTGGTCCACGATCAGGCCAGACCTGCCCCGTTTCTCGATGACCCTTCTTATGATCTTGGCCACATCCATCCTCTGGTTGGCATCGAGGTATGCGGATGGCTCGTCAAGAAGATAGAGGTCGGCATCCCGGCCCAGGGCGAGGGAGACGGCCACCCTTTGCTGCTCCCCCCCAGAGAGCTTATCCATCTCCTTGTCGTATAGGTGCTTCATGTGGAGGGGCCCCTCTATCTCGGCCTTGAAGAAACCGGAGAGGAAGAGCTCCTTGAGCTCGACGGTCAGGTAATCCCTGACGCTCCCCTCGAAATCATGCTTGATATACTGAGGTTTGTAGCTGATATCGATGGAGCTCTCAACCGATCCCATATCGGGTTTCACGACCCCGGCCAGCATATCCACGAGTGTGGTCTTTCCGGTGGCATTCGGCCCAACGCAGCCTATTACCTCGCCCACATGGATCGTTCCCCCCTTGCATTTGAATTCGAAGTTGGGATACCTCTTCTCCAGTGCGGGGAAATCCAGTAGATCGCCTCCGGCGAAACTGATCCTGGGCGGGTGGTCGAAGAACTCCACGGGCTTGTCCCTGAAGCGGATGTTCTCCTCCCGCATGTACCCGTGGAGGAAGGTGTTTATTGCGTGCTTGACGGTCATGGGCTTGGAGACGACGCCGAATGCGCCGGCGTCCCCGTACATGAGGCAGATGTTGTCGGCGAGGAAATCCAGGATGGCCAGGTCGTGCTCGACCACCATCACCTGCTTGTGACCTCCCAGCTTCTTGATCTTCTGGCTTATCCTGAGCCTCTGACGGATATCCAGATACGAGGAGGGCTCATCGAAGAAGTAGAAGTCCGCATCCTTCAGCAGTGTGGCGGCAATTGCCACCCTCTGGAGCTCCCCTCCCGAGAGCTTGTCCAGCTCCCTGTTCAGAACCTGCTCGATCTCAAGGTCTCTGGCGATCTCCATCATCCTGTCCGCGTCAACCTTTTCGAGAAGATCGCTCACCTTCCCCTTGAACGCCTTGGGGATGGAGTCGACATACTGGGGTTTGAGCGCAGGCACCAGCTCCCCTTTTGCCACCTGGTTGAAGTGCTCGGCAAGGGCGGTTCCGGCGAAGCGGTCCCTTACATCCTCCCAGTTCTCGGGGCGTTTCTTTGCCTCATCCCGGTCCAGCTGTTTGGAGCCGAATGCCTTCGAATCCTTATCGTCGTCCTCGATGCCGATCCCGAAGTTGGGGAGCATCGTCCCGGATATCGTCGACAGGACCGTGGTCTTCCCTATTCCATTTGAGCCCATCAGGCCCAGCACCCTTCCCGGCTGGGGGTAGGGAAGCCTGAACAGCCTGAAGCCGTTTGGTCCGAACTGGTGGACGAGATCGTCATCCAGCTCCTCGGGAAGGCCTATTATCTTGATGGCGTCGAAGGGGCACTTGTGTACACATATACCGCACCCGACGCATAGGTCCTCGTCGATGAGGGGTTGGTTCTTCTTATTGAATGAGAAGATGTCGTCCCCGGACCTGACCCTTGGACAGAACTTGAAACACTCCTTGGCGCATTTTCTAGGCTGGCACCGGTCGTACAGAACTGCTGCTATCCTCATAATGGTCCCACCAACTCAACGGAACATGGATTATAAAGATTATCTCGGCTCAGCTGCATTTTCGATGATCATCTCGATGGGCATAAGCTCCGTGGATATCCGCGACATCCTGGGCAGGTAATGGGCGGCCTTTCCAGAATCGGTCCCGGCCCTGCTCATTCCCATCATGTCAAGGGGGGACACGACCATGCAGGTGTCCCTGTAGATCTCCACTCCTGCCTTCTCAACGCCCTTTACCAGCTCAACGTCCAGGGAGTTCAGCAGATCCCTGCTGGTGAATGCCAGGATCCTCTTCCCGGGAAGAAGCCTTTTTCCCTTGATGGAACGATAAAGCCTCTGGAACTCCCCCTTCCCTAGCTGCGGGCACCCGATCACATATGTGTCGATCTCACCGTCGATAGTGGGGTAGAGCTCCTCCTTGACGGCCGAGAGGTCCTCCGATGAAATGGTTACCCTATCATCTATATTGTTCTCGAAGGAGGCCGGGTCACATATCCTTGATTCCGGCGTGACCCCTTCCACGTGGTAGAGGGCCAATCCCCCCTTGGCGGCCATGGCCGCACCCATGTGTTTCAGGTCCGGGAGCTCCGGACCTTTCAATCCTTTGATCAACGGGATCCCCGAGTTGAAATTCACACCGATATGGGCCCCGAGAAGGTCGTGATCGAGCGCCGACATCTCCCCTGAAACCGAGACCTCGATCGTGGGTAGCCTCTTCTCATCCAGGTGCATTCCGTAGTTTGGGGTTCTTCCCACGATGGCTGATGCAAGGCATGAGATGGACCCTTCCCTGTTCGTCCTGGCGCCCAGCATGGAGTTCGCATATATGACCGCATTGGATTCACCCCAGGCGATGTGGTCCCCCATTCCCACCGGATGCAGTTTGGAAAACAGCTCGTAGGGAATGCAGGTGCATGTGGTTTCCACACCCAGGGAACCATATAGTTTGATTATCCTCCCCTGCTTCTTCGCGAAGGCCGGATCAATGCCCATCTTACCCCATAGATCCAGGTCCATGCCCGCGGGGTTCAGGGAGGATGGAACCGAGACCTTCCCCCCGTCATCGTGGAACCTCTCCAGCATTTTAATGAGCCCCTCACCTCCCGTCTTGTAGGATACGCCAGATATATGGGCAGAGACGATCCGGATCAATGAGTCGGCCCCCTCCAGCTCCCCAAGGTTCACAAGGATCCTCATGGCCAGCTCCTCTGCGGGCCCCGATCCTCCGTTCAGGATCCTCTCCTCATCCGCTGTCAGCTCCATGGTCCCGATAAAGGGTGCTGGATAGAAAAACCCTTTCGGTGGATTGTAATATTTATATCTCCTCGCCTCTATGGATAAACATGAAGGAGATCGCCTCGAACAAGGTCGTCGTCCAGCGGTCCCGCTTCTTCGCCCACCTTTACCAGATCTCATCTGAAGATGAGATTATTTTGATATTGAAACTTCACAGGAGCAAATACCGGAAAGCCAACCATCACTGCTACGGGATGAGGCTGAAAGGTGATGGAGGCGTCTTGGAGATCCAGAAGGATGACGGTGAGGTCGGTCACCCCGGAAAGGTCATCCTTGAGATGATGAGAAGGGAGGGGCTGGATCATCACGTTCTGATAATATCCCGGATATTTGGGGGGGTCAAGCTGGGAGTGGGGGGAGTCTCCCGTGCATTTCGGGAGGCGGGCTCCTCGCTGTTCGATTAGTTGCATATAGGACATCTCTATGATGTATAGGAGCGGAATCGATCGTTACAACATTGTTTTATAATAGTATGATAAACATTTTATATCGAGTAAATCTATCAATAGCAAATCGGCATCTGGATGTAATGATGCTGATCAATGATGCGAAATGAACGCCAGATGGGGGAATAAGAATGTTGAAGGATTTGAAAACAATTGTAATACTGATCACATTGATATTCATCGGAACCGCGATGGTTCCAATTATCGGAGCGGCCGACGGAGATGATACGGTCGATATGATACCGGTTACCCGGGCGCCGACAAGGGACAACCTGCATGTGGGGGGAGGTCAACCCTACTCAACGATAGCCGATGCGATCGATGCGGCGTCGGATGGCGATACGATCGTCATCCATTCCGGGACCTATGCCGAAAGCGTGGTCGTCGACAAGGAGCTCACGCTTACCGGACAGGGGGGCACAGAACCGATC
>JAUVLN010000228.1 GCA_030600725.1 Thermoplasmatota archaeon
CTCCGATCACTGCACTTTCAAGGACCTGATAGAGGATCATGGGGGGTTGAGGACGGTTTACGCCCACATCGTGATCTTCCCGGGCGAGGATATCACGGTCTACTCCGAACTGAAGGTCAACGTGGAGTTCAAGAGCAGCTACGTGGTGCCCGATGGCGGTGATGCGGGCGAGGATGACGATAAGTTCCCCTGGGTATTCCCGGCTTTCGTCGGCGCTATAATAATTGCGGGGTTGATCGTCTGGTGGAAGGACAGAAAGGAGGAGGAGCTGGAGGGGGACGGGTGACCTGAATGGTTTTTTTTCAATACTCATTTAAGGGTATTTCGATCCAATCAACAAATGTCCAGGTGAGTTTCCCATACCCGTACCTTTTCACCTCTGGCCAAGTTGACCTCTATCTTTCCCACAGAAATCTTCACTCATATCGTAATAAATGTAATCGATGGTGCCGGTTTTGATGTACAAATATGTAGGGAAATCTTCGTCATTAAGTAAATATCGGCACTATTTTAACTTAAAATGAAACATTACTTTTATAAAGTATTGTTAGTTAAGGGAAAATGGCACTAATCATTTAAGTGAAGTAGGTGACGCAGGTGAGCTTATGACAGACGATCGATCAGCGAATATGATGAAGCTTCTGGAGATATCCGTACCCGTACTCGTCTACAATCCAACCGGACATTTTGACACCTCATTGATGGAAGGAGCACATGAGGCCGGAGCCCTGGGGATCATGGATGCCGAACATCTGGATATGGGGTCCATCAAGAAAGCACTCTCATCCCTGAAGGCATCGGGGGTCCCATTTGGGGTTCGGCTCAACCCCATGAGCGAATCCCTGATGGCGTTGATGGGAGAGGGCCTTCCAGAGGGCCTGAGGCTGATCATCTCAACCCCCAAGGAGGGGATACCGGAGATGGTCAGGCAGGGAGTGTACGATACGGCCCACTCGATGAACCTGAAGGTTCTGCAGGAGGTATGCTCCGCGGAGGAGGCGGTCGAGAGCTCGAAGCTGGGAGCCGACGGGATCGTCATAAGGGGGTCGGAGACCGGGGGAAGGTCCGCACCCGTACCTGCATTGGACCTTTTCGATCGAATAAGGGGATCATGCGGTGATGCGGCCCTTGTGCTCAAGGGAGGCGTGACACTGGATAATGTGGGGGAGCTGATGTCCAGGGGCGTATCCGGGATCGCCCTCGGGGGGCAGGTATATGCCATTGATGTCTCCCCTCTCCCGGATGAGATAAAGGGGCAGTTGACATCGGCACGGGAAGTGGATATCTTTCAGGTGGGCGTATCGGTGGATAGGATATTTACCGGGCAGTGCCAGGATGGGGCGATAAGGAAAGAGATAATCTCCATGGAGCAGTCCATGATAGAGGGAAAAGACGATCCAAAGAGCGTTTACAAGGCGATCAGGTCCGCTATGGACTCAAGAGGAGGTAAAGGGTTCACACAGGATAGCGGAAAAGAATCCGTTCTACTGATGGGAAAGGATGGCCTTATGGCGGGGACCTTCAAAAGAGAGGGAGATCTGAATTCAATATTCAAAAGGATGTTCAAAAGAGATACGGCACCGGAGAAGGGTGTGAAAAAAACTGGTGGGTCAGCCATGTCAGGTGAAGAAGTAACAGTGGATGGAGGGCCGGTACCGGCCGACTATTATGATTGGTCCGTGGCCGTCGTTGGAATGGGAACGGTATTTCCCAAGGGTATAGGCCTTGATGGATACTGGAAGATGATAATAGATGGTGTGGACGCCTGCGGAGATATACCCAAGGATCGATTTGACTGGAGGCTGCATTACGATCCGGACCCAACAGCAAAGGACAAGATGTACACAAAGATCGGGGCTTTCGTGAGGGATATAGATTTCAATTCGTTCGATTACAAGATCCCCCCGAAAGTAGCCGAGCAGATCGACCATTACCAGAGGTTCGAGCTGATAGCGTCGAAGGAGGCGCTCATCGATGCGGGGCTATATGAGAGTAAGGACCTCGACAGGGAGAGGGTCGGCGTGATAATCGCCAACTCGGGTGGAGGTGAGAACAGGGATTGGTGTGCTATACGTATAGGTATCGGGGAGATACAGCAGTATGCAAGTGAGACCGAGATATGGAAGGAGCTCCCCGGGGATGTGAGGGAAGCGCTCTTTTCCCAGATCAGGGAGAAGATAGACGAACACATAATACCAATAAATGAGGATACGATGCCAGGCTCCCTGCCGAACATCGCGTCCGGAAGGATCGCAAACGTATTCGGATTCACCGGGCCGAATTTCATAACGGATGCCGCCTGTGCATCGACGCTTGCGGCAATATCCTCGGCGAAGGATAACCTGATCCTGGGGAGGATGGACGTGGCTGTGACCGGGGGGACGGACTCCTCCATGACCGCACAGGGTTTCATAGAATTCTGCAAGATCGGGGCATTGACCCCAGACGGCTCAAGGCCGTTCTCGGAGGGAGCGAACGGCTTCCTGATGGGCGAGGGCTCGGGCATAGTTATACTAAAGAGGGTGGAGGATGCCGTGAGGGACGGCGACAGGATATACGCCGTTATCAGGGGTGTGGGAGGATCATCCGACGGAAAGGGCAAGGGCATCACCGCCCCCAACCCGAAGGGACAGGCCCTGGCTGTCAGCAGGGCGATCGAGGATGCGGGTATCGACCTATCGACGATATCCTTCATAGAGGCTCACGGAACATCAACGTCGGTGGGTGATGTTGCAGAGCTTGTCGGATTGATGGAGACATTCAAGGGGTTGCCTCAAGGGAGCATTGGCCTGACATCCGTGAAATCGCAGATCGGACACCTTAAGGCCGCCGCCGGTGCTGCGGGTTTCATCAAGGCCGTTATGGCCATCCATAACAGGATCATGCCTCCTCAGATCAACTATACCGGCCCCAATCCATATTTCAAATGGGATGAGAGCCCATTCTATGTCATAACCGAATCGGGGAAATGGGACCGGATATCCCCCGATGTGCCGAGGAGGTGTGGGGTATCCGCATTCGGATTCGGTGGGACCAATTTTCACATTGTGGTGGAGGAGTTCGACGAGTCGATCTATCAGGCCTACAGGAGAGCCAAGGAGGCGGTTCCCACAGCGCCACTTACCGTTGATGAGGATATAAGGGTGGAGAGGGAGATCGACGAAAGGTCCATCGCGGAATACCTTGAGAGGAAGGGGGACCTGGAGAGCGAGGTGTTCATGTTCAGCTCCGACAACCCCCTGGACCTTCTTGCACAGGCCGATAATGCCGCGATGAGGATCAAGGAGACCGTATCAAACGGCGGAAGGGTCAGGGATGCGCTTGTCAAGCCCACCTACAAGGGCAGGTACCGGCTTTCCATAGTTGCCGGTTCCCGGGAGGAGCTAAGCGGCAAGATAGAGGCCCTGAAGAAGGCCGGGATGAACGAGAAAGCCTTCCTTGTACTGAGGGCGAAGGGCATCTTCATCGGGGATAGGACCCGGATAGATCTGGGCAAGGTCTGCTTCATGTTCCCGGGGCAGGGTTCGCAGTACCTGAACATGTTCAGGAACCTGCACGACAAGTACTCGATCGTGAGGGATGTATTTGCCGAGGCTGACGACGTGATGAGGGACCTGATCCCCAAACCGCTCTCCACATTCGTTTTCACGGATGAGGTGAAGGGGACCGACGCTTTCAAGGAGGCGCAGGAGACACTCAGGCAGACCGAGTTCAACCAGCCCTCGATGCTCACAGCCGACACCTCGATGTACAAGATGCTTCTGGCCCTGGGGGTATCTCCTGACATTGTGGTAGGCCATTCCCTTGGTGAGTACGGAGCATTGATAGCCTCGGGCGTTCTGACCTTCGAGGGAGCCCTCCAGGCCGTATCGGCCAGGGGCAAGGAGATGAGGGACCTGAAGGTGGAGGATCCCGGCAAGATGGCCTCCATCAGTGTGGGACTCGACAAGGTCGAGGAGGTCCTGAAGACCATAGACGGTTACGTGATAGCTGCCAACAAGAACTGTTATGTGCAGACCGTTATAGCGGGCGAGACCAAGCCGATGGAGGAGGCGGTAAAGAGGTTCAAGGAGGAGGGAATAGAGGCGGTCTTCATCCCCGTATCCCATGCCTTCCACTCT
>JAUVLN010000299.1 GCA_030600725.1 Thermoplasmatota archaeon
CACTTTGAGGCACATCGTGGATTACGTGGTGGCAGGTGCCAAATATGAGGCACCAAAGGCCGTGGAGGTCCCGATGGGCGAGGGGCACCCACAATGGGATCCTATCAGGGACAGCATCGTCAAGATCGTTGCCGAGAAGACCGGGTATCCTGAGGATATGCTGGAGCTCGATCTCGATCTCGAGGCGGATCTGAGGATCGACACGGTGAAGCAGGTAGAGCTGTTCGGGATGGCCCGCACCGAGTTCGACCTACCCAGGGACGAGAGCGTCAACCTCTCCGAGATGCCCACATTGAGGCATATTGTCGATTACGTGGTGGACAGGATGGAGGCCCCGGCTGAAAAGGATGCGGGGGACGAGGTCACGGTGGAGGACCTGAAGGACAGGATCAACAGGTGGGTTCTACAGGTGGATGAGCTTCCGCCGTTACCCGATGAACCGTCAAAGGCCCTGAAGGGGAAGAAGCTCGTGGTCCTCGACTCGAGCAGTAAGAGTGGGGATATCGCGCGACGTGTTCTGGGAATCGATCCCGTTTTCGCATCTCCGGAGGACCTGATCAAGGGAAAGGTGGATCTCTCCGAGGTGGAGGGCCTGATCAATCTGTACCCCCTCTCGATGAAGGCTGAGCCGCTTCCGTCAAGATGGGAGAAGGTCAACGATGAGGCGATATCATCGCTCTTTTACGCGGTCAAGGGAATGGATGCAAAGCTGAAGGAGGGTGGTGTGTTCATCTCGCTCACAGCTATGGGCGGTAAACTGGGCCTGGATTCCGAGGTGAATCCCGTTTTCGGAGCGGTATCCGGTTTTACCAAGGCCGTCAAGAGGGAGTATACGAGATCCGACGTGATGGCCCTGGACCTTCCTGTGGGTACCGACGTCGAGAAAGGCCTGAAGAGGCTTGCCGTGGAACTGGGAGATCGGGATCACCCGTTGGAATATGGATGGGACGGTAAGAAGAGGTATGTCCCTGCGATGAGGATCATGGAACCCTCAAAAGAGCCGGTTACCGTACTGGAGGACGGGATGAGCATCCTGATATCAGGCGGTGGAACGGGCATCACAGCGGAGATAGTGAAAGAGCTTGCAAAGAGGGCAAAGCTGGAGCTCCATCTGCTTGGAAGGACCGAGATATCTGAGGATGTTGAGAGGCTTTCCGGGCTGGACGATGAGGGTCTGAAAAAGGAGAAGGACCTCCTCAAGGAGAGGTTGAAGGGGGAGGGAAGGAAGGTAACACCGGTTCTACTGGAACGGGAGTTCAGCAGGATAACAAAGAGCATAGCTATCCATAAACTTCTCTCCGATGTAAAGAAAACCGGGAGCGATGCGTTCTACCACAGCCTGGATGTGACCGACGTGAAGGGGATCAAGAGGATGGTAAGGAAGGTCGGAAAGTTCGACGGAGTCATCCACGGGGCCGGGGTGGAGCAGTCAAAGCTGATCTCCGCCAAGACAAAGGAGGACTTCGACAGGGTGTACGATACAAAGGTGATGGGGGCCCATGCACTCATTATTGCGACAAAGGACCATCCGCTGAAGTTCTTCATATCCTACACCTCGGTCGCAGGAAGGTTCGGCAACGGCGGACAGGTGGATTACAGTGCAGCGAACGATCTTCTGGACAAGCTGCATGGAGCAGTAACATCCCTACATCCCGATTGTCTTGTGAAGGCCGTTGGATGGTCCGCGTGGGCCGACGTGGGTATGGCGAGCAGGGGGTCGGTGAAGACCATACTGGAGATAGGCGGCGTTACCTTCATCCCGGTGGAGGATGGTGTGAGGTACGCTGTGAATGAAATACTGTACGGGACCGAGAGGGAGGTCTACTATTCGGGATCCCTCGGGCCCATGGACTCGGAGAAGCTGATGAAGTGGGAGGAGGGGGCCCACAAGGCTCCTTCAACCCAGGGGAGGGGATATGCACCGCTTCTGGATGCGATCATAGAGGAAGGGGATGGTTCCGCCGTCTTCGAGAGGACGCTGGACGGGGTCAGGGAGCGGTTCCTTCCGGACCATTCGATAATGGGTACGATGGTCATGCCCGGCGTTATGGGCATGGAGGTATTTGCGGAGGCCGCATCGAAACTCGTACCTGACAGGGAGTTCTTGGGCCTGGAGTCCGTCTCCTTCATGAAGCCGGTCAACATCAAGGGAAGTACGACCTTCAGGGTGTCTGCGAAACTGAAGGGTGACGAGAACGGGGTAGCCCGCATATCCATGAACCTGGTCTCGGATGATCCGGGGAAGGAGGGGAAGAGGATAGAGCACTACGTCGGTACGGCCCTGATGGGGGATCGGGACGGCGTCCAGCATCGGACGGAGGGACATCCCCTGAGGCCCGAGACCGTTCAGGCGCGGATACTGAGGGATGAGATCTACAAGCATATGTTCCATGGTGATAGGTTCAGGGTCCTGTCGGGGATAGAGATCCTCAGGGACGAGGAGCTCCTGGGGACGTACAACCGGGTTCCCGACGACCTCTTCGACCCCTCCACATCGTTCACACCAGGTGATCTTATATCCGTACCCATGCAGGCAGAGGCCGGCTTCCAGACGGCCGGAGCGTACGTAATGGACAGGTTTCACATGATGGCCCTTCCGACGAAGGTGGAGAAGCTCACGGTCCACAGGTGGATGGCCTCTGATGAGATCGCATCGATATGGGTCAGGTTCGTGGAAAACGTCGAGAACACCTATTCATTCAATTTCGATATACTGGATGTGGACGGGAACATCACGGTCTCCGTGAAAGGCTACGAGCTCAAGGCCCTTATGCCGTTTCAGGAGGGGTTCGAAGGAGACCACTCGCTGAAGTTCGAGGAGCTCGAGGGTCGGTTCGAGGGAGTAAGGGTATTCAGGATAGAGGTGG
>JAUVLN010000297.1 GCA_030600725.1 Thermoplasmatota archaeon
CAGGCATCATGATCTTTGCCACGGTGTTTGGCCTTGCCGCATCACAGGCCGATGCCGAGATGGCCGTGAGCGAGGGCGGTTCGGGACTGACGTTCATCCACCTTCCACAGCTCTTCGGGGAGATGGTAGGAGGGCCTCTTGTAGCCATTATATTCTTCTCCGCAATGGCCTTTGCGGCTTTGACCTCGATGATAGCCACCTACGAGAACGCGGTGAAGAACTTCGTGGATGCGGGCTGGGACCGGAAGAAGGCCATTCGGGTATTGACCATCGGCATGCTCCTCTTGGGCCTTCCCTCTGCCATGATCGTACTCCCTGTTGGAGGGACCCCCATGCCTGTCTTCCTTGACAATCAGGACTTCGTATGGGGCCTTGGCCTTGTGGTTTCGGGGGCATTCATCTACTACCTTGCCTTCAAGTACGGGATAACGAGGTTCAGGGAGAACCTGATAAACAGCAGGTACTCGGATATAAGGATAGGAAAGTGGTTCGACATCATCCTCAAGTACGTCATCCCCGTGGAGCTAATACTTATGAGCGTATGGTTCCTATTTCAGACCCTTACAAGCCCGATCGAGGAGTGGTGGATGGGCGGGCCGATCGGCCTTGGCCTTTTGCTTCTCCAGTGGGCATTGGCCATGGCCGGATTGTGGTACCTGAGCAGCAGGGTCAAGGAAAAGCTCGTTGATGATGATTTCTCGGCCGATACCACGATCGACGAGGATATCGATAGGTTCGAGAACGCGTCCGTGGAAACCGTTGGACCTGTTAACCTAGGTCGGGAGGAGATGAGATGACTGACGATGAGTATACGGAGAGCGCCGAGATGGTCATGAGGCTCCTTGGCGAGGCCAGGGAGCTGACCACCGGTGAGATCGAGAACGCCATGATGCTGGAGGGGACCGACTGCCCCGACGGCGCGGCAAAGACCCTGATGAGGCTCAAGACCAGAGGGGTTCTGAAGAGCAGGCTTGACCCGTCAAGGAAGGGTTGGGTCTGGAGCATCAAATGATGCGATCCACTATACTGCTCCCATCATTGGGCTTTCCATAGAAAAAAATAGATAATATGCGATACGATATCTGTTTCGGGGTATAGATCGACCCCGGCTCGGAAAGAGGTGGTTTAGATGTCACTGCGCGATAAGTTTATGATATTGCTCCTGACCTTGGTCCTGGCCCTGCCCGGGGGAATCGTTATCCTGGCCGGTCCGGCAATTGCAGTTGATGTTCCGGATGAACCCATAACCGGGAACCAGACCTGGTCCGGAACCTCGGAACACTATACGATCCTGGAGAACCTGATGGTGGAAGCGGGCGCTGTCCTCACGATCGAGGATGGCGTATCGGTGGATATCGCACCTGGAAAGGAGATCCTCGTAAACGGCACCCTTATCGCAGACGGTGTGACCTTCGATACGAATGGTTTTGGATACTGGGTTGGCATTACGGTCCAGAATGGGGGGTTCGGCCTATTGGAGAACTGCCACTTCAATTGGATGGAGACGGGTCTGAAGGCTGTTGGATATTCAAGTGAGATCCGCGTTTACAATTCGAGCATAGATTCAGCGGGATACGGTACGACGGTCAGCTCATCCGCAAAGGCATGGGTCGTCAACTGCACGCATCAGGCCCTTGGAAACGTGTCTTTATCCGGCGGGGAGATACACGAGGGGAGCTGGTTCATCTTCAATGCCGTATTCGATGATGGCACCGGCCCGGCCGAAGGTGTTTCCCTTGATTTGATCAATTACAGACAGGATATCGGAATATGGACCATTTTCAATTCATTCAATGAAAGCGGTACGGATGACCCCAGGACGGATTCAAACGGGGTGATCCCCCCTATTGCGTTCGAGAGGTTCCTTCACAGTGGTACGTTGGATGTGAGAAATTGTAAGCTGTCCATAGATATGCTGTACTGCCTCCCTTACGCATCCCAGAGCTATGATGAGGAGGATAATATCTACACGGGGAACGTCGAGTTCACCTGGGTCATTGACATGACACCGCCTCCACTACCCTCGAATCTCAGCGTCCTTGAAAAAGGGGGCGATCACATCACGGTCCAATGGGATCAGGATGTGATCCCCGATGACCTGATCAGGTTCGACCTGGATTACAAGGAAGCGACCCAGGGGGATGAGGAATACACGATGCTGGTGATCGGTGCTGAAAAGAGGAACCACACCATAGATGGGCTAAAGGAGAGCACTCTCTACGACATCAGGATCAGAAACAGGGACAAGAACAGCAATCCTTCGGAATATCTGGCTCCTATCCAGGTCCGGACACTCGACATTACAGCCCCTCTGGTTCCCACCAATTTCACGCTCAATGGGTTCGGGGGGACATGGGCTCATCTCAGCTGGACCAGGAGCGACAGCCTGGACACAGCAGGATACAACATCTACATGAACGACACCGAGGGAAACATGACGTTATACTCCTCCCTCTCGGGTAGGTTCACCAGGCAGATCAACATCACAGATCTCGGATCCGGAGAGATCTTCAGGGTCCGGATCTCCACATTTGACGATGCCGAGATACCCAACGAATCCAAATGGACCCCTCCCATCACCGTCACCACACTTGATATCATACCACCGGTCAAACCCGTGATCTCATTCAAGCCGATAGAGATATATCAGTATATCAACGGCTCCGTATTCTACAACCGCAGTCTGATCGGATTGAACGGTGTGGTGGAGGGGGAGAACAGGACCTTCGTGGATATCTATGTTGACGGGGACCTGTACGAGAACGAACCCCGGTTCACAACCACCGAGGGGATCTTCTGGATGTTCGATTTCCCCTACCTGATGCTTGAGCTCGAGGAGGGGCCCCACCAGATCACCGCAAGGTCCATCGACCCGGACGGGAACGTGGGCCCCCTCTCCGACCCCCTCCAGATCACGATCGACCTTACCCCC
>JAUVLN010000294.1 GCA_030600725.1 Thermoplasmatota archaeon
TCCTCGAGGAGGAGGAGCAGAAGCTGATCATCGGATCGATAAGAGGGTTCTACAAACGATAGGAGTTGTGATGGATTGAGGATCGCCCACGTTGTATCCTATTTCCAGCCGGAGTTCGGCTACGAGGAGTTCTACAGCGCCAGGGAACAGGCTGCCCTGGGACACGAGGTACACGTGATCACCTCCGATAGGATCTTTCCGTTCAAGAATGTGGAGAAGATGCTCTCCGATATCGGATCCGAGTATAATGGGAGGTTAAGAGGGGTTGGGATATCCGAAGTGGAGGGGGTCTTGGTCCATCGCCTGAAGACCAGATATGAGATATTGTACGACCTGATCCGGTATGACGATGTGGTCTCTGAACTCGGGTCGATATCCCCGGATGTCGTCCACGCCCATATACCCTGGGCCTACGGGAGCAGGGAGAGCGCCAGGGCGAAGGCCAGGCTGGGCTACTCATTGATAGTTGACGAGCATGGTTACTCGACCACGTATGATCAGAAGAGGACATTGAGGAATTGGCTTCTGGACAAGGAATACAGGCTGCTCCGGGCGCCAAGGGCCAGATACACACTTGGTAAGGCGGACGGCGTCGTTGCCGTCTCCACGGAGACGGAGACCTTTCTCAGGGAGTTCTACAGGCAGAAGAACGTGGATATGGTCCCCCTTGGAGTTGACCACAAACGGTTCAAACCGGATCCAACGGCCAGGGAGAGGATCCGATCCGAGATGGGGATAAAAGACGGCCTACTCCTGATAACCGCCGGTAGGCTTGATAGGGCAAAGAGGATCGGGCCACTGATCAAGGCGGTCAAGAAGATGGGTTCGACGGATGTGAAGCTGCTGGTCGTCGGAAGGGGCGATGACGCATACCTTGATGAGCTGAGGGCCATGGCAGATGATAATGTGATATTCCAGGGGTTCAAGACATCTGCGGAGCTTTCAGGTCTCTACAACGCCGCTGACATCGGACTATGGGGCAAGGCATCGATCACCATTAGGGAGGCCATGGGCTGCGGGCTTCCCATCGTTCTTTTGGATTCTCCCGATGTGGGCTCTCTGCTTCGGTGGGACAACGGCCTGGCCGTAAAGGACGATCCGGAGAGGATCGCCGGGGCGATCATGGGGATGGATGAGGATACCCGAAGGCGGTTGGGAGCCAACGGAAGGAAGGTGGTGGAGGCCGAGCTCTCCGTGAACGTTCAGGCGAAGAGGCTTCTGGAGGTGTACTCCAGGGCATCCCTTAAGTAATCAACCCCATATCACCCCTTGTGAAGAAGATGCCTGGAGTTAATTTCTCGGTCATAGGATACGGCAACATCGGCTCGAGACACGTAGGATTTCTCTCGGAACTCGATGGTGCGGTCATACAGTCAGTTTGCGACATCGTACCTGCAAGGGCCAGGGATGGGGCCAATACCGCAGGGGCCAGGGAGTACACCTCGTTTCAGGATGTCCTCGACGATCCGGAAGTGGATGTGGTGGACCTCTGCACTCCGTCGGGACTTCACGCGGAGATGGCCGTTACCGCCATGAAAGCGGGTAAGCACGTCCTGTCGGAGAAACCGATGGCCCTCTCCCTGGGTGAGGCGGATCAGATAATAAGGACGGAGAGGGAGACGGGCAGGAGGTACTTCCTGGTGAAGCAGAACCGGTACAACCCCCCCGTGGCGATCCTCAAGGACCTTGTGGAAAAGGGTGGTCTGGGAGATATATTTCTCATATCGTCGAACGTTTTCTGGAACCGGAGGAGATCCTATTATACCGACGAACCCTGGAGGGGGAGGTTGGACCTTGACGGGGGGGCGCTATTCACACAGTGCAGCCATTTCGTCGATCTCATCCTCTGGCTTGGGGGGATCCCCAGGAAGGTGGAGGCCTACATGTCGAACGTGGACCATCCCTATATCGAGACGGAGGATGCCGGGACCGTGAGAATGGAGTTCACCAACGGGGCCATGGGGATACTGAACTACACGACGGCAACGTACGGCAAGAACATGGAGGGGTCGATAACCGTTCTCGGAACGAAGGGGAGCGTGAAGATCGGGGGAAAATACCTCAACGAGGTCACGGAATGGAACGTTTCCGGAATGGAGAAACCCGAGGTACCCCCCGGATCTCCCCCAAATACATACAGGGGAGGCTACCAGGGATCGATGTCCAATCACGATAAGATCCTCAAGAACGTTATTGATGTCCTGAGCCTGGGCGAGGATATCTCGGTATCGAGCGATCAGGGCCGTATAACCGTCGAGGTTATGCAGGCGGCCCACCTCTCGGCGCTGTACGACAGGTCGATAAAGCTTCCCCTTTCGGGCAAGGAGGCCTCCTTCGACATCAGGAGGTCCCCGCCTTTCACGAAGAGGAACATCTGATATCAATGTCTCATGTCCTTTTGAGATGATGGACGGTCTTGAGTGCTCCCGGGGCAACCTTGAAGACGAACCTATCCTCGAAACCCCCCTCGCCGTCAAGATGATATGGGATCTTTCCCCCTGTTGATGTCACGGTGATCTCCTTCACCTGATGATAGCTCGTCTCCTTCCGCTTGAGGTGAGTACCTTTGTATGCGTAGGGTATGTTCATAAGTGCCTTGACGGGGTTCATGGGCCTAACCATGGATATATCCAGCATTCCATCGTCCATGACCGCATTTGGAGTGAGCCTGAACCCACCACCGCAGGTCGTCCCGTTTCCAACGGTGAACATGTAAACCCCCCCCTTTTCCGATCCCTTATCATCCATGGAGATCTCCACCTCCGTGGAACTGTATCTGATAATGACCTTGATCGCGGACAGCACATAGACTCCCGTGGGCCCGATCTTCTTGACGAGATCCCTTCTCTTTGCGGTCTCGTGATTGATCGCTGCGTCCAGCCCAAGGCCCACGACATTTACGAAATACTTTCCGTTCATCAACCCAAGGTCCATTATCATGGGTTCTCCAGCCACGATCTCCCTGATGCATCT
>JAUVLN010000064.1 GCA_030600725.1 Thermoplasmatota archaeon
ATGGACTTGTTCAAGAATACGATAAGGGGGCTTGATAAGGTATTCAGGACCGATATCAAGAGACCAAAGGTGGTTCTGGTGACCGGACCGCCCGGCTCATTGAAATCCAGTTTCATGTATTCGCTGATAACCAAATACCTCGAGGGCACCGATGAGTTCGGCATGTACACGACCCTTGAGGAGACCGTGTCGTCACACCTGTCCAACATGGAGAGCCTTGGGATCAGGCTCTCGATGAACATGCAGATCACCGATTTCACGGATCTGCGCCAGGAGTCCGAGGATGTGGATTATACGCTCTTCCTCGAGAGGATGATCAAACATTACAAGAAGGTCAAAGGGGAGAAGTTCAGCGTTTTCGCCCTGGACTCACTTGGCGCCCTCTATTCGCTGATGGAGGGAAAAAAGGATATGAGGAAGAAGATGTTTCATTTCTTTCAGACACTTCGGGACCTCAATCTCTACAGTTTCATCGTAATGGAGAGGTCCCTTGATTCGGAATCCCAGCTGCTCGGTAACGAGGGCTTTCTTGCGGACGGCATCATTTTTCTGGGTTTGAAGAGAAAACAGGGAAGGCTCAGCAGGTTCATTCAGATCGAGAAGATGAGGGCGTGCAATCACTCTATGGAGATGCACGCAGTTGAGGTTGGAGAGCAGGGCATCTCAATCCTCGGGCCGATTTTCATGGATTAGAGGGAGACGAGATGGAGCAAGAGGAGGGTATGTCTGCCAGGGAGGCCTGGTTGAAGGAGCACGAAAGCGTTCAGGACGAGCTATCCAGAATGAAGCAGGAGCTCATGGGCGATCTCTTGGCAAAGAAGAAGGAAGCCGAAAAGGAGCAGGCCCCTCAGCTGACCGGAAATGAGAATATCAAGACCCTTCTCGCCGGAAAAGGGGATTCCCTCATTTCGAGATCCACACCGACGGACATGGATAAACCCTGGATGCCGCCTACCAAAAAGGCCAAAGAGGGCGAGATACCTAAACATCCCGAACTATCCGATTTCGTTGCAAGGGTCATGGAGAGGGAGAATACGATCAACAGGAAGATATTCGATAGGGAGAAGGAGGGTAGGGAACGGGAGGCCGTGATCGATAGAGCGCAGATCGAGGAGGCACCCGAGATCTTCGTCCCCTCCATATCGGAGACCCCGAAAACGGATTTAGGCGGCTCCGTTGATGTGGAAACGGAAGAGCCTCGATCTGCAGCCGATGTGAGTTCACCGGTGGAACCACCAGTGGCCGAGACCGCGATATCAACTCCCTCACCACCGGACACCCCGATGTCGGCATCTCCCATTTCGGAACCACCGATACAGGAAGAAGAACCAAAGGCTCATATCCGAGTGATGCCGGTCAGGCGCTCGCCCCCTCAACCATCCGAACCTGTCTCCCCACCTCAAGCGCCCTCCCGGATGGTGAACGGGGTTGGATCGGAAGTCATTCCTCCCCATGCCCAACCCCGGGTGGTCCCCCCTGAACAGGAACCTATCCCTTCCCCCGATCAACCCCCAGTTGAGCCCCGGGTGGTCCCTCCTGAACAGGAACCTATTCCATCCTCCGTTCAACCTTCTATGGAAACGGCTCCGTCTGAGCCCTCCCAACCGACTTCCGGTACCGGTCCGATCGTAACCGATACAGTGAAAACCCCAGGCCCGGGCGTGGGTTCGGGGATGGCGGTACCACGCCCAATGGGCAAGGTGGTGGTTCGAAGGGTCATCAAGAAGAGGGAGTAAAATCTTATATATATACGATATAATGTAGTCAAAGACAGCCTGAGGCTCGTTAATGTCGATTGTCGTGATCGGTGTAATTGGTAGATGCGGGGGAATGTATCGATAATATAATGATATCTGATGGAGCCGATATATTGGGTGTTTGACATGGCCCGGAAAAAGAGAGAAGAGAAACCGTCCAAAGCCTCCGTGGAGAGTGATCTTCCCACGTCCGAGGAGGTGGAGAACAGGTTCAATCTCCTGAAGAACCTTCAGTTAAAGACCGGGTCGATCAAGAAGGATATCGCCGCATACAGGAGATCGTTGAGATCGGATTCGGATGATGCCAGGAAGCTCTGGGAAAAGCTGGATATCAAGTTCAATGATATTCTGGTCAAATGGGAGAAAGAGAAGGTTGGGATAACCCTTCTACTGGCGGAGAAAGGCATCGAGATATACGGGGAGAAGAAGATCCCCGACAATGAATTATCAAAGGACATCAGGAAACTGAAGAAGAAAATGGAGAAGGGAGAGTTGGAGGGGGTGGAGGGGATATCATCCCGGATCTGGGATCGGCTCGTGTTAGACCTCAAGGGGATGAATGATGTCATATTGATGGAAGCATGGAACGGCTTCGAAAAGGGAGTGGAATCGTTTAGAGAGATGGCGGAAACACCTGCACCCATGAAGGATGCAAGGAGATATTACAGGAAAACCTGGGGTTATGCAAAGAAAGGTGATGTCGATAACCTGCTCGTTTATGCAAACCTTCTGTATACGAAGGTCACCTCCGAGCTTTCCGATGATGTGGTTCAGGATCGGTTCAAGGCCCTCAAGGAGGATATGGGAACGCTTATGGAGATGATAAAGGAATTCAAGCAGTACGGCCTGGACGCCGGTGATTTCGAGAGGGAGCTGATGAGCCTGGAGATCACATTCGATCCGAAGAAATACAAGGAGATCAAAAACACCGTGGCCAAGGTGGACAGATCCGTCTCAAGGTTCGAGACGGAATATATTCGGCGTAAGGGCAACATCAATATCATCAACATCATGGACATGATCCAACGATACGGCGATATGATGGACCTGTCGGACCTGGAGGAGAAGGCCAGGAGGATCGAGGAGGAGAAGACCCAGATCTCCCCGAAGAAACTACTCGAGGACAGCAATATGCTCTTCTCTCAGGGTCAGGCCCTTGTTTACGATAATTTCAAGGGTGGCATCGAGGGCCGGATGGGCAAGCTGGAGAGCACCATTGCAAGTTCCATAATCGCTGATCGGCAGGAGGGCGAACAGATCAAGGAATTGCTTCAGATGTCCAGAGATTCCCTCGAAAGCAGCGAGATATCCGAGGCAATTGAGTACCTGGACCTGGCCGAGGATATGTTTCAGCAGAGGGATATGGAAATGAGGCTTGTAACCGTAAAAGATGGTTACGGCTCCCTCCTGTCCCAGTACGAGAGCCTGCTCAACGAGGACCTTGAGATGGTGGAGATCAAGGAGATGATCCTCGAGGCCGAGGATATGTTCCTGATGGAGGAGACGCCCCCCAACGAGATCGAGGTGATCGTTGGAAGGTCCAAGGATATGCTAGGGGAAAGGATGGTGGAGGTCAGAAGGAGGGGTATGGAAAAAGAGCGGTCTGATATCCTGGAGATCATCGAAACGATCGGTCTAAGCAAATCCAAGGAGTTGGAATATATCGGCCGACTGGATCAGCTTGAGGCGGATATCGGCAGGATCGACGATGACAGCTTCAACAGTGATCTCAGGGAGATCAGATCGGACCTTGAGAGGGAATCATCTCAGTACTTCAGGGATCATTACGACGAGTGGTACAGCGATATAAGGACCTCGATAGAGGGCCTCAGGGCAAAGGGAGTTGAGGCCAACTCCCTGGTCGATCAGCTGAATACCGCGGGAAAGAGATACAAGGACAAGGATTATGTGGGCTCGGGCGAAACACTGAGAGGCATAAGGGAGAATATCTCCCATCTGGATGGGGAGGTTGAACTGGGTAGGATCGAGGACCTGATAAACTCCGCAGAGTTCATGTTCGACGAGGCCAGGAGGGCGGGGGTGCCGGTAGATGATGAGCGGGTATCCCTGATCAAGGCAAAGAAGATGCTCTCCTCGGGAGACCTTGCTCCCGCTGCAAGATTGGCGACCAAGGTGGAAAACCGGGTGAAGGAGAGGTGGATGGAGAGGAGAAGGGACATCCTGAAGGACGAGATAGAGGGGTTGAAGGATTATGTGGAGGAGTCCCTGGAATACGGCCTGGATATCACCGAGGCGAACTCCCTTATCTCGGAGGCCGAGACCCTATTCAAGGAGGATAGGTTCGATGAGGTGGATCTGGTTGTCGGTAAAGCCCGTGATTCGGTGGCGGGGAACCGAAATGCATACTTCAGCGAATCCTCCATGAACGGGATAACCCAACTGAAGGAGGAGATCCAGGATGTAAAGGAGATCGGCCTTGATTCCATGGAGCTGGAGACACTTATGATAGAGGCGGAGAGGTCCTTCATGGGTGAGGATTACGAGAAAGCATATTCACTGACCCTTGATATCCGTGAGAAACTGGGTCGATCAAGGGAGGTTTTCCTCAAGGAGAGGGTCCCATCGGAGATGCAGAAGGTCCTCCGGACCATGAGCCATCTGGAGGCCACCGGCATAGATACGGAACCGATCAAGATGTACATGGACTATGCCGCCCAGATGGAAGCCACAGGTAATCTATCCGGAGCATTCACGAACCTTCAGAAGGCCACCGATGTGTCGGATGAATTATACAAGAGCCACATATCGCTAACGATCCCCGATACGCTTGTCGATGTGAAGAAGGAGATAGACGAGGCCATGGGCGAGGGAATAGAGTTATTCGAGGTCAAGGAATTGCTCAACGAGGCGGAGGATGCGTTCAGCAGACAGGAATATGACGATGCACTTGATTTCGTGAACCAGGCCCAGGATGAGGTCAAGGTTCGAAAGGATAACCATTTCAAGGACCAGTATAATACGAGGATCCACGATGTTGAAACCCTGTTGAAGGATGCCGACGATCTGAATATCGAGGTGGGCCTTACAGATGACAACATCAATATGGCCAGGGATGCTTTTGAGAGGGGGGATTTCAAGGATTCCTTCACGCTTCTGGACAATGTGTACAAATTCCTCGAAAGTTCGAAACAGGACCGGGAATCGATGAAGAGGCGTGAGGTGGTCCAGACCTACCACGAGGAGGTCAGATCCCTCCTGGAGATCTCCAGGGCCGAGAACCTGGACATCTCGAACGAACTGGGTATTTTCTCAATGGCCGAGGAGCAGATGTTAAAGGGGGATTTCGATCAGGCCGAGCACCTGCTGGAGGGGGTCAAGAAGGATCTGAATGATAAACGGCTGTCGATGCGGATGGGGCTGATGGAGAGCTCGGTCCAGACGACGGAGATCCTTCTGAACAACATGAAGGAGATGGGGTTGGATACCACAAGGGAAAGGGAGCTGATCCAACAGCTAAGACAGGCCCTGAGCGAGGGCGATCTGGAGCGGTGTGATCAGATCAACCGTGACCTTGAACAGTCAATGCAGAAGAACCAGACCCCTTACCTGATAAGCAAGGTCGAAAAGGATATCTCAACCTTGAAGGTGCGCGCAATGGAAGCATATACGATCGGAATAGACACCTCCAATGTAATGGATATGCTGAACAGGGCCTCGGAAAGGTTCGATACAGGCGACCTTGACGGGGCCAAGGAGATATCGGATAACGCCGGGAATATCCTTGATGATACCATAAGCGCCCACACCCACAGTGAATATCTCACCAAGAGGGCCGCCCTGAACGAACTGATCGAGCGGATGGAGCCTATTGGCATATCGACAGAAGAGGAGAGGATCGTTATAGTGCAGATAGAGGAGCTGATGGAGCAGGGAAACCTTGATGATGCAACGTCATGGATAGAGGTTGCGATAGCCGGTGCAGAGGCAAAGCTCAACTCCTACAACAAGATGACCGTTGAGGGATATATCCCCAGGATCAAGGAGTACCTTGGCAGCTTCATTGACAATGATGTGGATATCACCACCCTCGAGAAGATGTACCAGGAAGGGATGGAAGCATACGAATCCGGAGATGATGCCAAGGCCATCTCCATCTTCAGCTCGATCCTCGACCTCGGGGAGGAGCTCCGCAGGGTCCACGAGAAGAAGGAGCTCGGGGAGGAGTACAGGTTCCTCAGGAGCAGGAGAAAGGAGCTCAAGGAGCTTGGAATGAGATCATCCAGGAAGCTTGTGGCATCGCTGAAGAAGCTGAAGAAGATGGTATCTGATGATGCCATCGATCCCGAGGAGATGCGGGAACTGCTGGAGGATACCTCGATCCGGATGATCGAGGAGAGCAAAGCCCTGCTTGAGACCCTTGCAAGGAAGCATATCGCGGGGGCTTCCAGAAAGGTGAGGGAGCTCAGGGAGAAGGGGGTCGAGGAGGAGGGGGTAAACATGATCATGAAGGAGGCGGGAACCCTCTTCAGATCGAACGACTTCGACAGGGCGGATAGAACCGCACTCACGGCAATAGATATGATCATCAACCTTGATAAGGTCAAGGACATAGAGGCGATGGACAAGGAGCTCTCCACAACAAGGGATATGATCAACAAGCTGAAGGCAATGGGGTCGGACGTCACACACGCTGAATCCCTGTTCTCAAAGGCACAGCTGGCCCTGGAAGGTGGAAAGCTGGAGCCCGCAAGGAAGCTCCTCGGTGCGATCCGCGAGTCCATCAAGGATGTGGTAAGGAGAAACCTCAGGGAGTCCTGCAGGGAGATCATGGAGTTCACGGATGCAATGATCAACTACCTGCTGGAGAACTTCTCGGGGATAAGCCAGAAACTGGAGCCGGCCAACAGCAAGCTTGATAAGGCGAGGGAGGGCTTTCATCAGAAGAGATACAAGAGTGCACAGAAACTTGCAAAGGAGGCACAGAATGCCGTGGAGGATGTGGACATCCAGAACATCCAACAGTTCCTCTACGTCTTTCGATCCATGCAGGGCGAGGAGGCGGTCCGCGACCTAACCTTGAGGATGCAGGACCTGAAGAGGAAAGGGATCGACATCTCCAAGGCCGAGTTATCCATTGGCATGGCAAAGGAGCACTTCTCCAATGACCAGTTCGACGAGGGCAGGGAGTTGGTTACGCTCTCAAGGATAGTCCTTGCCGATCTGGATCAGCAGTCCCTTCATGACAAGGCTTTTGATGAGCTCAACAGCGCCCACGTCCAGATCCTGATATGCAAGAAAAATGGCAATGATGTTTCAGAGGCCAACACCTTCTATACAAGGGCGAAAGAGGCCTTTGCCCTGAGAGAATACAAGAAAACGCTGCTCTTCTCGCAGAAATCCAATTACCTGGCAAAGAGGGTAAAATGATCAATCCACGCCCACATCACCGTTGAGAAGCTCCCTGGTCCAGTTGTATGCGCTTTTGGCCTTGGTTGAATTGGGATTGTCCTCCTTCAACCTGGAGAACGTCTGCAGTGCTTCCCTCCTGTCCCCCGCAAGGAATTGAAGGCATCCTTCTCTGTGCAGGGATTCGAAATCGGCCGGGTGCAGCTCGAGGACCCTCCCGTTCATCTCGATGGCCTTCTCGATCCTGTTGAGATCTATCAGGTACTTCACGGCGTCGCCGATCAGCTTCCCGTCGGAGGGGCGGACCTCCAGTTTCCTCAATACCCTGGGAAGCCCTGATTCGGCCTTATCAACCCTTTTTCCGGCTCTTGAACGGGCCTTTTTCACCTCGTCCACAACGTCATCCCTCGGCCCGTAGAACAGGCCCCTTTCAAAATATTTAAAGGCGAGGGTATTGTCCCCAAGAACCATGTGAAGGTCTCCGTACAGTGTCCATTTCCGGGCCCTTCTCTGGTCTATCATCGATTTGTAATGATCGGCCTCCTCGATCTCGGCCCTGGCCTCATGCAGGCTTATGAGCCGGTTGTATATCCCATCGCTGTCCAACGGCCTCATGTAGTAGGAGACGGCCTCGTTCTCCCTTTCGGCTATCAGGTCGAGACCTCTGCTGACGACCTTGTCGTCCCCCCCCTCCTCTATCTGTTCCAGCAGAAGGTCGATCACCTCCATCGTCCTCTTCATGCTGTCGGAAGGATCCAGTTCCTGAAGTTCTTCGTAGGCCCCACACATAACACTTCCCCGTGAAGGAGAGCAATAAGGGCGGTTTAGTAGTTCCTCTTTTGGGTAGAGCGGGTTTCCATATGGACGCCCGATAATAAGGGTTAATATCGGACATATCCCATTGGGGGACGATGAGAGCCGAGAGGTATGTCTCCCCGGAAGATATAAAAGTCAGGGCGGAGGGGTGGGTCTCATCCCTCCACAGCAGAAGAAGATGGCCGGGTAAACCCCGTAAAGCCGCCCTCCTTGTGCTTGACATGCAGAGGTTCTTCCTCGATGAGGGGCACGCGCTTGTTCCAGCCGGCCGATCCATCATCGGGCCGATCACGGATCTCCTTGAGACTTTCAAGGGGCCCATTCTCTTCACCAAACATGTTCATGATAACAGCCCCGTGAACCTTATGAACGTGTGGTGGAGGGATTCCATAAAGGGCGGGGATGCCGAGATAGTGAACCCTCTCAGGTCATTTGCCAATACCGTTCTGGAGAAGACCAGATATTCAGCATTCGAGGGGACGGACCTGGCCGAGAGGCTGAGGGGCGAGGGGGTCGATTCCGTTCTGATCGCGGGGATATTGACAGATCTCTGCTGCGAGACCACTGCACGGGATGCTTTCATGAAGGGCTTTCGCGTATATTTCCTGGCCGACTGCACGGCAACTGCCACGGAAGAGAGGCATACCGCTTCTCTTCGTGTAATATCCGAGGGTTTCGGGGAGGTGATGACCTGGCGAAAGGCCATGTCGCTGTTGTAGGAGCTGGTCCCGCCGGGATCGCGGCCGCTATTCAGCTAAAGAAGGAGGCTATAGACACCACACTTTTCGAGATGGACCAGGTCGGGGGACTGCTCCGATATGCCAACCGGGTGGAGAATTTCCTGGGACATCACGGCCTGGATGGACCTTCAATGTGTCAAAAGTTTGAACAGCACCTTCTTGAGATGTGTGTGAACGTCAGGCATGAGAAGGTGAGATCGATCCAAAGGAGCGAGGTTGGATATCTACTGAATACACGTTCCGGTGAGGGGATCTATTCGCACCTGATCATCGCAACCGGTACGACTTCTAAAAGAATTCCTCTGAATGATGCAATTTATTTCATAGAGGACGCTTCCGCATACAATGGGTCCACCTTTCTTGTGGTAGGCGGAGGTGATATCGCCCTTGACAACTGCATTCGGCTCCATAGGTCCGGGGCCCATCCGACCTTGCTATATCGGGAGGGGATCAGGGCGAACACCATGCTCAGGGAGGAGATGG
>JAUVLN010000053.1 GCA_030600725.1 Thermoplasmatota archaeon
GGCCTGCACACCTCGGCGGGAAGGAAGAGATCACACTCCTCCTCCCTCCCGTCGGCATCGTAGACGATGACGAACCTCCCCTCCCTGAGGGCCTCCAAAGCTTCATGGACGGTTGGATCTGACATCACTGCATGATCGGCATCGTTGTGATAAATATTTTGTACATACCAACATATTGGTAATTTAGGGGCCCTCATCCCGCGAGAACATCAGCTCCTTTGCCCTCTTGCTCCCATTGGAAGGAGGGGCCCCGGCTCGGGCCATATCGCCCATATCGAATACACGGCCCTCTATGTCAAGGGCTCTGTTCATGTACCCTTTCGCCTCCTCCATCCTCCCAAGCTGTTGCAGGCATCTTCCCAGAGAGTATATGGCCGGATAGTACCTATCATCCATCTCCAGGGCCTCGCGGTATCTCTCCCGGGCACCTTCGAGATCCCCGAGGGCCTCCCTTATCAGGCCCAGGTTATTCAGCACACGGGGATTGGACCAGCCGCTCTCGAGGATCCCCATCAGGCCCTCCTGGGCATCCTCCATCTTCCCCGCCTTGATCAAAACGATCGTCCTGTCGTAGGCAACCTCCACGGGGGCCTCCGAATCCTCCAGGGCCCTGTTGTAGTACTCAAGCGCAGGAAGGAGAAATCCCATCTCCCGGTGAATGAAACCGAGGGTGGAGAGGATCTTCCACTCCGGCCGTGCCCTGCCTTCCAGGGCCCTGTAGCACATATTAGCCCAGTCCCACATCCTCCCCTGAAGGAACGCCGCCCCAAGGGCGATCAACCTGACGACCTCGTCCCCATCATCATCCCCTTCTGGCCAGCTGTCGGATGACATGACCTCCAGGGATGCCTTCGCACCGTCGAAATAACCCTTGCATCCATCGGCCATCTCGAAAACCGCCCTGGCATCCTCGAACTCATATCTGGTAAGATGTACGAGGCCTTTCAGTTCCCATGCCCTCCCGAAAGAAGGGTCCACGTTCAGGACCTGATCGAGGTGTTCTTCCATGGATCCGGTATCGCAGATGCCGAGCGCATTCTCTGCTTCCTTCAGATGCGAGACGGCCTCAACGTGCTCCTGATATTCCGGGTCCTCCATATCTCTACCCCTTTATTTCCTCCCACCCTTCGGCATTCAGGGCCTCTTTGTGGGGGCATGACCTGAAACAGTGGGTGGGGAAATGTCTCGAGCATCGGGCGCAGCTCAATATCGATGAGCCGTAAGGGGAGAGTTTGGAGAAACACATGGGACAGATGGGCATCTCCTTTGAGGTCCATCGGAGAGCGATGCGATGACCCTCGCGGCACTCCCTCCCAACCCCCTCGAACGATATCTGAGTGATCGCCTTCTTCTCGATTTCGCCGCCCATCAGCCTCAGACCCGTTATCGGTATCTTCTCCCCCGTGACCCTGTGCTGAACGTCCAGGGGAACTTCCTTCGTTGGCACTCCACAGAGAGGACAGGGCCAGGATGGATCGAATCTGGAAGCATCCTCCTTCTCCTTCGCCTTCTCCACCTTGAAGTCATGCTGGTCCTTCATGGCGGCCACCAGATCGTGACCGCACCTGGGGCAATTCGGAGCCTCCGTATCTAGCTGATATGCCGAACAGTTCGGACAGTACTGCGTATTGATCACCTCATTATCCTGACGATCCGGACGACCGGAAAAATGATCTGAATTTGCCCTTCTTCAACAATATCAGGCCAGCGGCTGCGGCCAGCAGGACGATTATGAAGATCGGGACCGATGCTGATGAGGATAGGATCCCTCCAACCTCCTCTTTCTCCCTCAGCGTGAGCTCAACGGTACCATCACCGTTGTGAATGTACCTGATATCTCCTTCCAGGTTGGATCCCCTTCCCGAGATCGTGTAATCGGAATGCTGGATGTGATCCGAATGGGCGATGCCGCTTCCGTCCGCGGTGAGGTTGATGCGGGATCCGTCCTCATTGGATACCAGCTCCACCGCCGCGCCGTTGATCGGGGTGCCGTCCCTGTCAACCACGGTTATGCGAAGAGGTGAAAGGGGTCCAAAGGTCACATAAGGCTGGGGAATGATATCCACCAGATCATCGAATGCGTACTCGGGATGCTCCCTTCTATGGTCCTCGACTATGAACGGTTGACCGCAGGAGTGGCCGAACCTGGCCCAGTTCTCGCTCCGGAGCGCGAGGGTCCTGTTCGTTACCTTCCCGTCCAGTGACCCGTGCGGGTACCCGGATGCGTTCTCCACGTGTCCGCAAAGGGTATGGGAACAGGGGTTGATCTTCTCCTCAACCGTATCGTAATGGTCGCCCAGGTACTCCATCCCGCTGAACACGGTGATGTTGCCGTAGTCCCGCTCCTCTATCTGCTGCCACCTGACCCACCTCGGATAGCATCCGTGGCTCGAATCCTGGGGCTCCCCCATCTCCTCCGCAACCTCGGGATCCCAGGGATAATTGCAGGAGGGCAGGAAACCGTTCGAGGTCCTGGCCAGTTCCCACTCGTATGCGCCCAGCTCCAGTATCGCCACCTCATTGGTCTTGGCATCCGCGATAAGGTAGTCGCCGCAGTAGGCCCCATTTGTGTTCTCCAGCATTATGTCCTTGAAGGAATCGATGTTGTCGGCATACTGGATCGCCCTGCGGAGTCTGACAAATGATGGGATCCCACCCCAGATGTACGGCCCCGATCCCAGGGTGGTCTCCGCGACCACAAGGCCCGCGGAGTTCTGGTACCATTCGGTACCCGACCATATCATCCCGGCGGTAACCTCCATATGGATGCGGTTTCCGCTGTCTGGTATGATATCAATGAATATGGCATGGGCGGGAGAGAGGTAATAGGGCATCCACAGGCTCTGCGCAAGGACGAAACCGCCGTCGGCGGTGGCGTCCCCGGTTGCGACGAAGGCACTGCAGTGGTGGAGCATGGAAAGGTTGAGGGTCGGTGCATTCGTGTCCCATGGGACCCACCACCAGGGGTTTCCAGGCGGTGAGGACCTCCACCAGATATCCCAGATGGCGTTCAGCGCCAGGATATCTACGTAATCCACCGGATCACCATTGGGGTTTAGCGCTCCGTTCTGTGAGGATCCATCGGCTATGCCCTCGATCTCCTCCCTCTGCTCCTCGGGGACGTACAGCCAGTACGGCCTGCCGTGGCGCCTAACTTCGTTCCAGTCGTAACCGTAGCTTCTTTCGGTAGCATGTCCGTAGGCCGAGAGGGACCTGGGGATCAGGTCCGCCAGCAGTACGCCGTGCTGATAACCGATCTCACCGGGGCTCCCCGAAACCTGGATGTGTCGGAAGCCGCCCTTCTCGGTCATGTAGGAGCCGGCCGGGAAGCCCTCCTGCGGCTCCACCGGTTCGGCAAGGGGGAGAAAAATCGAGAGGGTCAGTAACGTTCCAAGAAGGGCCGGTATGAGGTAACGGCACTTTGCCATCTACTGCCTCCTTCTGTGCACATATATCATTGTCGCAACGAGGACGGCCAGTATCAACAGCGACGGTTCGAAACCGGGAACCGCGACGCCGTTCTGACCTATGTAAATGGAATATAATACCCGCTCCCCGTCCATCAGGGTCTGGGAGTTCTCCGCCTGTACGGAGTATATCCTGAACTTCACGAAGGTGATGTCGTTTACCCATGGATCCCAATTCACCGGTGCTATGATCCTTATGGGCACCTTGATCGTGCCCTGGAAGGGGAGTTCGAACCTCTTCTCCTTCTGCTCCACCACCCATCCCTCCTCGGCCAGGACCTCCTTGTTCTGCACGTCCACGACGATGATGTCGTTCCCGTTGCCCTGATTGGTGATCTCCAGCACCACATCGATCTCGCCCCCGGGAGAGGTCTGTATGTAGGGTGCATCGCTCGTAACGGTATACTGGTAATACTGTCCTATGAAGATCGTCCCCTCTGCCTGGGGCACCTCCCCCTGAATCATGCCGGGTTCATATATCCAGGTGCCGGCGATGATCACCTTGTGGACGGCATCCATGCCGGAGGTGATGCTCGACAGAGGGATCCTTACCGAGAAGGAGAAGAAGATGACATCCTGGTTCTGGGAGGCCATTAGAAGAGGTATGTCGGTAACTTGCCAATCCGGAGCGTCGGGGACCGACGCCTCAAGTGATATCAAAACCACCTGGGCCTTTAGCTCCATCAGGTTCCTGGCCTGTATCTTACCCGTGAAGGTCACAACTCCCCCCATTCCCGGTATCACCTGTACGGTCTTGGTTATCTCATCCATCTGGATGTATACCACAACGCCCCCCGACCCCTCCGCCTCCTCGGAGGACGTGAATATGAATATGCTTGAGATGAGCAGAATCAGAACGGTCATTTTTACTGTCCTGGCCCATAACGGTAAGTGCATCGTTCAGGGAGATGTTACAAATGTATTAAAACCTTCCAATGGCCGGTTATTTACTACGGGTCGTGTTCGTATGGATCATTGTCCAGGACGCAAACTTACGATACCATCGTACGTCTTGGCCATATAGATCGCGAATACATCAAGAGGTCATGTTCACAACTATAAAGATAATAACAACATCTACCATACATATGCAGGGAAATGATATAGTGGAGGTTCTATCATGGAATTCCTGATATTCGGCGGCAACGGATTCATAGGATCCAACATAGTTGCACACATTCTGAGAAGATACCACGATTCGAGCGTTGTTAACCTTGACCTGTATGAGGACAAGAACCTTCTGAGGACCATGGACATAGAGGAGTTCAGCGGAAGGTACACCTTCGTCGAGGGGGACATCTCGGATCCCAGCTCCTATGAGGGGTACATCAAGATCTCGGACATCGTGATCAACTGTGCCAGGGAGAATAACAAGGACAAGTTCCAGGAGAGACTGGAGAGGTTCGTGAAGACGAATATCCTGGGGGCGAGGATCCTCGCGGATACCACGGGAAGGTACGAGGTGCCCCTGATCATGATCACCACCGATGAGGTGTACGGCTCATGTTCGGAGAACACCCCCAGAAGGGATGAGGGCGTCCCCGCAGCGCCCACGAACCCATTTGCGACCACCATGTTCGCAGGGGAAAAACTTTCGGCCCTTTCCAGGAGGATCTACAACACCCCTCTGGTCATTCTCCGGCCCTGCACCCTGATCGGCCCCAATCAATCGAAGAACAGGCCCGTCCCCCAGATGATCAGATCCGTGATGGAGGGCCAACCGCCCAAGGTGAAGGGACGCAGGGACGCGCATTTCAGGGATTACCTCCACATACTGGACCTCTGTTCCGCCGTGGACCTCGTTCTCAAGGCGGTCGTGGGCAAGACGCTTGCCAATGTAAACCGGCAGGATGTGGCAACGGACACAGCGGGGAAGACGGTGATCCACGGCACCGAGGTGGCAACCATGCCCCTGGTCAAGGCCCCACCCACACTCCTGTCGCCCAACCAGCTGATAGCAGGGGGGGTGGCGATATTCAACATAACCGGTGAGATCAGGTACACCACCTCTCAGATAGCGGAGAAGGTGGTCTCACTGATGGGGTCAGAGCTTCCGATCCAGGAATCCGTTGTCGAGGTCTACAGGGACATGGGTTACAATCCCTCGAGGAAGAAGGTCCTCTATCAGGGGTGGTCTCCCAGGTACACGGATATCGACGAGATCCTCAAATCCACGATCGAGTGGTACCGAGACCACCCCGATGTCCTCGAGACATCGGCGACGGGTCAACTGATGCCGTGACGGGTCAAACCCTAAATATCTGAAAACAACATAGGGATTCCGAGAAGATCATCCATAGAGATTCACAAGGTTTTCAACCTGCCCTGATATATTGAAGTGGAGTTGAATGAAATGAAGAGGAACTCGATCGGCGTTTTTATTGACGGAGACTATTTTGACGGTGTCCTGAGAAGCGAATTCAATTCGACCAGGATAGATTTCTACACTTTTTCCCAGAACATCATACCCGAGGATTCCCAGAGGTTCCGGACGTACTACTACAAATCCATTCCCTTCATTTCCCTGGAATCCAGTGGCGAGGACAGGAGCCGGTCGGAAGGCATTGATAAATTCCTCCAATCGCTCAGGCATCTACCCAGGTTCAAGGTGAGGACCGGCGAGCTGACGAGGAACAGCGACGGCCAGTTCCGCAGAAAGGGTGTTAATGTCTCGATGGCGATCGACATCACCAGGCTGACGACCGAGAGGATGATCGACAAGGTATTTCTTGTCTGTTCGGACCCGGACCTGCTCCCGCTGGTGAGGGCGATCAGGGACATGGGCATCATCGTCAGGATCTATCACGGGGAGAACATCCCGGAGCGAATGCTCGCCGAGGCCGATGAATCGGTGAGGATAGACGATGAGCTCATAGGAAGTTCGCTCAGGGAACACACCTGGGGAGATTGATCGGGGGCGATCCATGTTCCCATTGGCCCATCTGGGTTTCACATCTCTCCTTTCCAGCAGGAATATCGACCTGAAGGTGTTGTTATTGGGGGCGCTCCTGCCGGACCTGATCGATAAGCCCCTGGGCCACATACTTCTTCCGGGGAACAACGGCAGGATCATCGCACACACCCTGCTTTTTTCGGTCCTGTTACTGGCTATCGGATTGGCCTGGAAAAGCGCTCTGCCGCTGTCCCTGGGCGTTTCCATGCACCAGCTTCTAGACTCGATGTACCTCTCTCCCGAGAGTTCGTTATGGCCCATGCTGGGCCCTTTCCCGTCCATGGATTTCCACATATCCAACTGGCTGGATTCTTTATCGGACCCGTATATCATCATTACCGAGCTGATCGGGTTGGCCATCCTTATCGCCATGGTTGCCAGGAGAGTTGGTGGAAAGGAGACATGGGGCAGGCTCCTATTTCCAAAAAACAATTTATACAGGAACGATATGGAGGAAAGCCAATAGTATGGCCGGGGTGGTGTAGCCTGGTAGCACCAGGGACTGTGGATCCCTTAGCTCGAGTTCAAATCTCGGTCCCGGCCCTCCATGCATTCAGGAGCGAAGGTCTTGACCAAGGACGAGAAGGCAGCACCCGCGGAACCGGCCATGCCCAATCCGATGGAGAGCTGTCAGGGGCCCTCCGGATTCATCTTCATCCTGGCCATCGGTTTCCTCTTCCTGATCATGTTCGATCGGGACCTGGGTGATGCGATCTCGGGCTATGTCGGCATCGTGCTGTATCCCATCATCGGCTTCGGCGGCCAGTTCCCGATCCTGACGATGTTCTGCGCAGGTGTGTTGACGGTGGGGATCTCCACCGGGATAAGGCACTTCATGATCGATTGGGTCGACATGGCCAAGAAGCAGAAGATGATGAACGAGTACAACAAGGCCGTGAGGGAGGCCACCAAGTCCGGGAACCAGTCCAGGGTCGAAAAGCTCCAGTCCGAGAACCAGGACATCATGGCCCTTCAGTCGCAGATGATGATGGGTCAGATGAAATCCTCCATGATGTCCATGGTCATCGTGATCCTGATCTTCAGGTGGCACTACTCGTTCATATGGTCCCTTCCCCAGGCGACGCTCACCACCATGTGGGACCTGAACTGGCCCATGACCGGCTCCGCGTTCGGGGAGATGTGTGGGGCGATCTGCATGAACCCGAGCGGAAGCGGCATCCCGTACTGGATATTCATATACATGCTCATCACGATCCCCATTGGTCAGGCCCTCATCAGGGGACTGAAATACTACGAATTCTCGAAGAAGCTCAAGGAGCGGGGAGAGCATATCTTCGGCGAGGAGGAGATAGCCAAGGATATCGAGGATATCGACGAGGAGCTGGACAGATACGAGGACAAGGTGGGTAAGGGGAAGAGGAAAAAGAAGAAGAAGAAGAAGGCGAAGAAAGGCGGTAATGAATAAGGTATTTATCCTTTCGAATTCTAACCCCTCCGGAGGTGGAGATCAAATGGAACCATCACTGGAAGGGATGAAGCTCCTGCAGGTAGGAAAGGTGAAGGAAGTATATCAGGGCCGGGCCGATGATGAGCTGGTCTTTTATTTTACCGACAAGATATCCGTGTTCGACAAGGTCATCCCAAATACCATCCCCCGCAAGGGGGAGAGCCTTTGCAGGACGTCCGCCCACTGGTTCAGGATGTCGGATGAGCTGGGCGTCCCCTCCCATTTCATCGATCTCATGGGGCCCTCCACCATGAGGGTGAAGAAGGTGAAGGTGGAGAGGGACATGTCGAAGCTGACACATGGTTCGACCTCGGTGCTGATCCCGCTGGAGTTCATATCGAGATACTATGTCGCAGGGTCACTTCTGGATAGGTTGAAGAAGGGAAAGATCACCATGGAGAGCGTGGGTTTCCCCGGCGGACATACGCCGAAATACGGAGAATTACTTCCGGAGCCCATCTTCGAGGCCACCACCAAGCTCGAGGAGGTGGACAGGCCCGTGACCATGAAGGAGGCCATGGAGCTGGCAAGATTAACTAGGTCGGAATGGGACGATGTCTGGGAGGCCGTGAGGAAGGTGGATGATTTCATCAATTCACAGGTGGAGTCCAGGGGACTGATACACGTCGACGGAAAGAAGGAGTTCGGCTTCGACCCGGAGAGAAGGATCATGCTTATCGATACCTTCGCCACCGCGGACGAGGACAGGTTCTGGGACACCGCCGAGCTGGCGCAGGGAAGAAGGGTGGAGCTCTCCAAGGAGGCGGTCCGCCAGTTCTACAGGGGATCCGGATACCACAGACGGCTTATGGAGGCCCGCGACGCCGGCATGGAGGAACCCCCCATCCCCGCGCTACCCGAGGATGAGGTGGCAAAGGTGACGGGGCTCTATTCCAAGATGTTCGAGAGGTTGACCGGGGAGAGGTTCTAGATCACTCCTCTCCCATCTCCCTATCCCTGTTCCTCATCAGGAACATGAAGAAGGCGATGCCGATAACTACCACGGCCAGGGCAAGCAGGGCCTGCAGATAGATCAGATCCATATCGTTCACATCCTCCTCTGAGGTGGAGATCCTCTCCATGCTCAGATCGCCCACATCCACATCCCGGTCTGCAAGTATGATGACGGTGCCCCCTCCGCCCTCGAAACCCTCCCTCGTTATGGTGAAAGGATATTCCCCCACCTCGGACAGTATCGAGAACCTTCCGTATTCGTCCGTTGTGGCGGTCTCCCCGTTTTCCAGGGTCACAATGGCACCGTAGACCGGTTTGTCCCGGTTATCCAGGACGGTTCCGGAGAATGTCCCCGTTATCACCGTCTCTATCATCGTCAGCGTGCCCATGTCATGGACCTCTCCGGGTTCGAACGAGACATCCCTTGATATCGGATCGTATCCCGGATGTGTGATATCTATCCGATAGCTTCCCGCGGAGATGGCTATCTCGAAATAGCCAGATACATCCGTCACTCCATATTTGGTGGCGCCTATGTGGATAGAGGACCCCTCGACCGGGAGCCGATACCTGGTGAGCACTTTGCCCTTAACAACCCCGACATTGGTGGTCCTGAATGACCACCCGTAAGGGCTCAGAGCGTTCCCCCCGGGATCGGACCCCTCGACCGAAACGGCGTATGAAGTGTCGTGATCCAGTGGGTCCGATGGGATGAATGTGAGAGAGGCATCCTCCCATTCGAGGAGGCCGACCATCCCTTCGATCCTTAATATGGTAATATCCCTGTCCATCTCCTCTGAGAAGGTGATCGTTATCAGGGCATCCACGGGAACGTCGGCCCCCTCCGGTGAATGGGAGAGGACAGAGGGTGAGGTGGCGTCCACCCTGAACTCCACCCTCTCGATCCTCGCGTTCCCCGCCTGGTCGAATGCCTCCACCTCGACCCGGTGGAAACCCTCGAGGAGATCGATCGTGACGCTTGTGTACATGCCGAGATCCAACCAGGACCCCCCATTATATCTGTACCTGTAGCCTCCCACGCCGGAAATGGCGTCGCTCCCGTTCCATTGGATTGTTACGGATGAG
>JAUVLN010000265.1 GCA_030600725.1 Thermoplasmatota archaeon
GGTGGAGGGGTTCTACCTATATTGATCCCGACGACCAGCAGTATTTCGACTTCATCCTTTCCGATTTCCCTGAGCCCTACACCAGGGTGACGGGTTACATCAGGAACGTTACCTCCGGTGAACCACTGGAAGGCTTTACCATTTTGGTAGAAGCCATGGATAATCTATGGAACGAGGAGACCTACACCGACCTTTCGGACTCGGAGGGGAGGTATATCGTCAGGATACCAAATACTACGAGGCCGTGTCAGGTCTCCATAATGGGTATGGGCCAGTTCTACTATTATTCCACCTCAATTCAACCGGGTTTCGGGGAGGAGCAGTTCGATATGGATATCGATCTTCTTCCCCTCTATTCCCCGGACGTTCCGGTGAAACTGACCTACAGGAACTCCACATCAGGCCAGAAGCTCTCCTCGGGAAAGCTTCGGGTCTACGGCCACAACACGGACCTGGATCATCACATATTCGTCAGGAGCAATCTAATGCCCAATGGGTTTGGGGATTATTCAGTTCTTTTGGGGCCAGGCGAGTACAAGGCCAGGTGGGAATCATATTACGATCCATACTGGATGGTGGAGTACGAGGTCAACAGCAATTTCATGGTAAACTCGTCACCATTGACGTTGGAGATACCGCTGGAGATGCCGGATCTGGTTCCGGTAGTGGTGGAGGTATGGAACGAAACCGCCCCTCTTCCAACCACTGGAATATCCTATTCTCACATGGTGGATTCGATCCATGGGGAGATCGAGGTGGAACTCATCCACAGGTACACGAACAGCTCGGGAAAACTGTTCTTCGGAGCCCCGGAGAACTCCGTCATGGAGATATATATCTCAAGGTCCGGATATCAACAGAAAACGTTGCTATTGGACACAACGGACGCGGCAGGTACGATCGAGATCAACACCACCATCGAGCCTTATGTGTACGACCCTGTAATTCCCGAGGGGCGCCTTGTTTTGACCGTGGTGGACCCAGTATCAGAACTGCCGCTTCCGGATGCGCTTGTATCCGGTTTTGCCGTTGGGGCTTCATACGATTTCTTGGGGTATACAGGCGAGGACGGCGTCTTCACGATCGACCTGGCTACCACGACTTTCGATATCTTTGCATCCACCTCACTGGGGGAGGGTTCGGTCCACGGATATGAGGTGAAGGAGGGGATAGATAACCTCTTGACGATCGAGCTGGAGAGGTACGAGGCGATACCGACCGAGTATGGTTTCACCTTTTATGTAAGGGATGCATCCGGTGAGGTGCTCCCCAATCAACTGGTCAGCGTTGAATGCTGGGATCATTCTGGATACTGCCTCAACCTGCTGTCTTACAACGACGGAAAGGTGAGCTTTTTTGGTCCGCAGGGTTCTTATCTCATATATCTCTCCGGGAGCGACCCTTCGAGCTACGGGCAGAGCTATTCCTCTCCATACGAGTTCTTTGAGGTATCAGGTGAGGGAGGGACGCTCCAGGATATCATAGGGTATCCTGCAAGGCCGTTATCGGAGGTCCTGGGGTTCGTATATGATTCCTGGACGATGGACCCAATGGCCCAGGTGCAGATCACCGCCTCATCGATAAAGAGGGTGGGGTCTTCCACGGGGAACGGAGCCCCCTTTCAGGACGGTATCGTGTATCTGGATACCATGAACGTGGGGTCCATATCAACAGGTTCTTACAGGACCTGGGGCAGGGATACGATCGTGTTGGAGGCGTTCGAGGATGGATATTTCCCATACTATGAGGAGCTGGACATATTATCAATACCGCCTGGGGATCACGATATTCTGATGGATACGCTACCTGAGTTCGATATTACGATAAACGGGACCCTATCAGATGAACAAGACCGTCTTATCCCCGGTTCGGTATGGATATACGACAGGGACCATCCGGGTTACCTGGTTGCCGAGATAATTGTGAATTCCTCGGGCCTCTTCTCTTTCAAGATATATCCAGGTAATTTCACGGCGATGTTCAGGAACGACACGCTGGAGGGAGAGCTTGATTTCAGTGTGAGTGAGGATGGGGCAGAAGATCTGGACCTGGTGTTGATCCCACTGTCCCGTATAGTGGGGATGGTCCAGGATCTTACGGGGATGCCTATTGCAGGGTTGAACGTATCAGTGGTCGATGGGAGTGGCCATGAAGTGGCCAGGACCACAACGGATGCCGACGGAACCTTTGCCTTCCATCAGGTGATGGGAACTTATAACCTGGAGATCGAGAGAAGTGAACTCTACGAGGGATATCTCGGTCCCTGGTTCACCGTAAACGGCTGGGATGAATATACCGTGAATATCATCCTGGATAACAGGACGCCGGGATGGATCACCGGCACGGTCTACGGGGAGGATGGGTTCTTTGAGGATGGGATCCCCTGGGCCGTGGTAACACTTCACCAGGGTGGCATGATGGTCGGATCTACCCGGGCCGATGAGAACGGCCATTTCGTTCTCGAGGAGATCCCTGACGGAGAGGATTACACCCTTACCGCAGCGCCGCCTCAGGCTTTCCGCGCGGAGGAAGGGGTCAGGTCGGGCTATCGGGACAACAGTACATACAACATCTCGCTTGAAGGATATGGAGTGGTATTGGACCTCTACCTTCCCTACGAGAACCATTCGACCCAAAACTGGCTTGAATTTCTCCTCTGGTCCCCGGTCTGGTCTCCGTCGCATACTAGCGTCCCTCTGGACGAGCCGATACACATCCAGTTCACCATGCCGGTCAACACATCGACCGTGATGTCAGCAGTGGGGATAGATCCGACACCGGCAAATGTGAGCTTTGTGTGGAACGATGACGGAACCATACTGAGGATCGATCATGATCCTTTCGAGGCAATGACCGATCACAGGGTCATTGTGAGGAACACCATCCTGTCCCGGGAGGGATATCCGCTTTTCAACTACACCGGACTGGATTGGAATTTCACAACCGGGAATAGTTCATCGGCTTGGAGGATCCATACCGCCGAGGTGGAACTGATCGGGATGAACCTCACCGTCGAGGTGACGGGGAAGGAGAATATATCCATCTATATCGTGATCACCAACGCTGGTTCTTTTCTACTTGAGGAGGGTTCCAACGGAACATACATTCTGCTGATATCGGGGGACGTGTTCGATTTTGACACCCCCTACAACTACCACTTCTCGGATCGTGAGGGCGGACCCGATCTCGTCCACATGCTCTCGGGAACCTTCAGGACGCCGGAAGATCCCGACCCGGAACCCGCATGGTCGCTCAGTTCGGCGGAGGTGGAGGTCCTGGAGGGTGGTTCATGGAAGATAACCGCCCTTGGCGGGGAGAACCAATCCGTCTATATCGTGATAGATGGAGTGGGCTCATACCTGCTTGTGG
>JAUVLN010000276.1 GCA_030600725.1 Thermoplasmatota archaeon
TTCTATGAGAGGTACAAGGCATGCTTGATCAGTATTGAGATGATCAACTTGATATTGTAATAATCCGCCTAGACCGTAATCTTTTCATCAGGGAGGGTGATCTCGATGCCCATATTATCGGCGTCCGAACTGATCTCCCTGGCTACAAGGGATGCAAGGTCGTTGAGATTGAATACCGAGGTTGAGATGGCAAGCGTGTCATCGTGGATCTCCATCTTTCCCCTCAGGTGATCGAGGATCCTGGTCTGATTAAGCAGGCCCCGCTTGGCCTTTGAGAGGTACTGTTTCTCGTTCTGTTCGGGGCTCCTCATAGCCTGATTGATCGCATCGGATGCATCCGATATCTGCATCTGGATGTTGTTGCTGATGGTCATTATGGTGTCGTTCTTCATATCGTTGAGCATCTCCAGTTTCTCGTATGCTTTCTGCAGTTCATGGTGTGCCTGGATGAGCTTCAGCTCCATCTTGTGGCTGTGAAGGGCAAGCTTCAATTCCACGGCAAGGGCCCTCTCATTGATGGGCTTCAGGATGTAGGAATAAGGCCGCGTATCCATGGCCCTTTCAAGGGTCTTTTCGTCCGAGTAGCTTGTGATATAGATTATAGGGATATTGTGCGTCTCATTGATCTCCCCGGCCGTCTGTATCCCGTCCATCTCCCCGGCTATCTTGATATCCATGAGGATTATGTCCGGGTCGGCGTCATCCACCTTGGAGAGGGCCTCATCACCCGATGAAGCGGTGGCGGTTACCGTGTACCCCAGTCCCTCAACGGTCGATCTGATGTCCATGGCGATTATCGCCTCATCCTCGACTATCATAACCTTGCCTTTTCCCGTCATGTAATACCCTCGGACACATGTGGAATATCGCAGATCACCTGCCGATCTCACGGGAACCTGTGATACATGATAATCAGGTTCTTGATATATATAAAGATAACTAGCTCAATATTATCCACGGAAATAATGGCCGTGGGGCATAATGAGTTGACATTTGAATATATTCGTATTTCTATGTTGTGGGATATGCATTTATGGCGAGATCCTGATAGGTCATTATGTTGCCCTTTGAGAATAACCTGAAAGGTATTATATGCATCTTTGTGAACTGAGTATGGTAATCGGTGTATCTACGGGCCAGGCATTGGTGTGATCATGTCGTATCGTGGAACGAAAAGCGACCCCCCGAAAGGGTGTAACGTAGCCGGGAACGGTGAACGCAAGAACCCCCCAAAAAGGGTACAAAGGAGTATTCCTCATATAATGTCCAATCACGATGGATCGAGGAGGCGCCTCTCCTGCATCCTCGAACTTGAATCCATCCTGGAGGATCAGAACCTCACACAGGATGAGATATTCGAAAGGAGTGTGGAGATACTTCCTTTATCTATGCAGTATCCGGAGATCGCCTGTTCGAGGATAGTGTTCGAAGAGGATCTTTTCCTATCCGGAAACTTCGTGGAGTCCCGTTGGAAACTGCAAAGCGATATTCAACTGGGCGATACGAGATCCGGTAGTGTTGAGATATTCTACAACCTGGAAAAGCCAAAGAGGGATGAGGGGCCTTTCCTCGAGAGCGAGAGGGCCATTCTGGATTCCATATCCACGAGGCTCGGGAACGAGATAGAGAGGAGGAGAAAAGAGGAGTCTCTGAGGATATACAAATGCATCATCGATTCCGCCAGGGAGAGCATGTCATTCATAGATAAAAATTACAGATACAGGGCCCTCAACAACGCCTTCAGGATCGCATCCGGTCCTGCGGAGGAGATCGTGGGTGAAACGGTCAGGAAGGTGTTCGGGGATGATGTGTTCGAAAATGTTATCAAACCGCATCTCGACCGCTGTCTGACCGGAGAGGATGTCAATTATCAGGACTGGTTCGAGAGGCCGGGATTCGGTGAGAGATTTATAGACGTGTTCTACTATCCTTTTATGGATCAATGGGGTAGTGTGGTCGGAGTGGTTGCCCTGGCACATGATATCACCGAGAGCAAGAAGCTGGAGGATGAGAGAAAACACCTCCTCGATCAGGTGGAGCTCAAGAACCAGGAGCTGGAACAGGTCATATATGCCGCGTCCCATGATCTCCGTTCCCCCATGACGAACATACAGGGGTTCACCAATGAGCTGAGTTATTCGATAGATGATCTCAAGGAGCATCTGGAGGGATCGGATATCGATGAGGGTGATAGGAAGAGGGTCCTGAAGATCCTGGAGGAGGAGATGCCTCAATCGATGAGCTACATCAAGATATCCATATCAAAGATGGATATGCTCCTTTCGGGATTGCTCCGGCTATCCCGGCTGGGAAGGGCCAAGATGGAGAGTGTCGATCTGGATATGAACGAACTGATCCGGGACGTCGTCCGTGTTCTGGAAACAAGGGCCAAGGAGAAGGGTGCGGTGATAGATGTGGACCATCTGCCGAACTGCGTCGGTGACCGGACACAGATCGATCAGGTCTTTTCGAACATCATAGAGAACGGATTGAAGTATCTTGACCCTTCCAGGCCCGGAAAGATACACGTTACGGGTCGAAGGGAGACGGATCGGGTCGTCTACTGTATAGAGGATAACGGGATCGGCATAGAGGAGAAGGACCTGAAGAAGATCTTCCATCTCTTCAGCAGGATCGATCCGCAGGATTCCAACGGAGAGGGCCTTGGGCTTACCATTGTCAGGAAGATCATCTACAGGCATAAGGGGGAGATCAGCGTCGAATCCACTCCCGGTGTGGGCAGTATATTCTACATCTCCCTGCCGATAGTGAACGAACTAGAGGAGGGCGCATACTGAGCCGTATGTGAAAATGTTTCTCCGGAGCGGTATACTTATGTTGAAAGGATCGAATGGAAACGGAAATGGGAAACCCCCGATCACCATCGTGGTCGAGGATGACAGTGTGCTCAATGAGCTGATCTGCCGGACGCTCAGGAGGGAGGGGATCGAGTGCGAGGGCGTCCTTAACGGTGCTGATGGATTGAAGAGGGCAGGGGAGGAACCCGACGGTCTCATGCTTCTTGATTACAAGCTCCCGGACATGACCGCACTGGAGATCATCGAGGCCATGAAGGAGGGGGGATTGTCCAATCCCTTCATGATCACCACCGGTTTCGGCGACGAGGAGCTTGCGGTCAGGTTGATGAAAAGGGGGGCACTGGATTATCTGGTAAAGGGGCCGGAGTTCGTGAAAAAACTG
>JAUVLN010000234.1 GCA_030600725.1 Thermoplasmatota archaeon
TCGCACATTTGATCTGGTTACTGCATTGCTTATATAGTAGGACACCCTAATTGAAAGCTGGTGTGGCAGAGGCCGTGAGGGTTTCCACTATGTGGATAATACCATTTAATTACAAAGTGCGTCGAATATTGTCAAAGGAAAATCTCGACAAAAAGTCGAACTTCATTTCTTTGACAATGCTTGCAACATTGCTAAAGAATCCATGGATTCTTTCAATGTTGGGAAAACCGTTGGTTTTCCAACAACATCGCAGTCCGAAGTGATTGATGTTGCTTGAGTCTGAACCGAGGTATGTTCCTGTGAGGAAAGGACCGGCGTCTTCAGCCCTGGCCATCCATGTACTCAATATATTGTTGAAATTTATTTTTTAGGTTTTGAACCCATGCCGGATGATCAGGATGAGTCCATCTTCAAGAGCGATATAGTGAAGCTTTACATCGTGATCCTGATAATAATGCCCTTTGTCGGCGCCGGTGTGATGGGATACTTATATCTCTGGGCCAAGGAGCTCTCATACGAAGATCCGGAGGATAGGCCGTTGAAGATGAAGGGTACCATCTGCGCGACCAGCGATACGGTCAGAATAGATGTTGTGGAAGGGAAAATACATTTTGGCAACCACCATCTATACGTCGTTAGGTTCAATGATGATATACAGCTGGACCGTATTTCGATCGATTGTTATATCAGTTCAGGGGAGCATGCTGAATTCTCCAATGAAGAATGGGATCCTGTGACGGAAACATCCTACACCATCTATTTAGAGAACTTCTACGGCGATAATGTCTGGGAAAGGGATATCACCGCAAAAGATCGATAGTTCCAGACGCCGTGCCCCCAACCCCTTGAGCCAGATCACCTCACAAATGACTCGAAAAGATCGATATTGCGTTGAGATCAGAAAAAATGAGACAATTGGTGGGACACTCAGAATTGATAGCTACATTCGTACGAACATGACCTTCACAGCGAATAAAAAACAGATACTGAAGGGAATTTGCAGGGTCAATGGAAAGACCTACACAGCTGTCGTGGGCCTCATCAATGACCTGATAAAAAGCTAGAATTCGTTAATGACCCTTATCCTGTACTGAAGATCACCTTGATCCACTTTTTATTTTGTTTTTTATCCCTGCTATCAGCACCATCGACGTGATGATCAAAATAAATGCTTCAATTGTGAGGTTCTCCTCATCGTCGGGAGGGGTATATGGGTCCAGTGGGTGCTCATCAAATTTGTCCGAGATACCATCCCGGTCCGTGTCCCTGTTCAGCGGGTCCGTCTCCCCCGGGTCCATCAATCCGTTTAAATTGAGGTCCTCCTCCGAATCCTTGAGCCCGTCCCCGTCGGAGTCCTCATCGTTATCGTCGGGGGTGGTGTCCCCGTCCGTATCCACCTTTGCCGGGTCCTGAAGGACGGTCACCTCCACGGTTGCGCTGCTGGTCGTGGTCCCATCCGAAACGTAAAGGGTTATTATCTGGTGGCCCCAGCCAAGCTGCGCCATGAAAGTGGCGGACTCTCCCAGTATCGACCTGTTCCCAGCGACCCACGAGTAGCTGATCACCTCGGTGTCATTATCAATGCTTGTGCTCCCATCGAAAAGGATATCCTCTCCTTCCAGGTAGACGCCGTCTGACCTGGGCTCGGATATGACTGCCACCGGAGGCTCATCGGAGATCATCTCAATCGCATTGACAGGGGGCAGTGCGTAAACGACCATCAGTGATATCAACAAGAAAAGGATCATTCTCATCTCTCTTCACCCGTTGGACATCTGTCTGGAGAACTATAATAATGTTTCTAAAATGCATGGTGGTAATATTTTGGATGATGAGCTCTCCGGAGAGAAAAAAGGGTGGTGGAACAACACCGCGTTTATCGTCATTATTACCATTGGGGTGGTCCTGGTACTCATAACGCTTGCCCTGAGCGCGGCCCTGTACACGTTGGTCGAGTCGGTGGATGAACCCCGCCAATATAAGGAGTATCCTGTCCTGAGTATCCATGGGGAGATCGATGGATCGGATAACACTTTTGAGGCATTCATTATAAGCGGTTCTCCACGTTGGAACGATTACCGCGTACAGGCTTTCATCGGAACGTATAACTACCTCTATCTTGAGACGTTCGAACGGAGTTCCGACCCGGGTGACGTTGTGATATTCACAAATGATGATTGGGACCCCCTCCCTGGAAATATCTACAGGATCCGGATCATCTACACCGTGGATTACGCTGAGTTCTGGGATAAGAATATCAGCGCCAAATATTGATGAAATTTACATAATACTATATTTAAGATATTCATTATCCGAATATCAAGGAGATAAAAAGATATGAAGAGAGATCCGATGTACTCTATGCTGATCATATCGATGTTGATCGCACTATCAATATTCACCATGATCGGACCGGGGGCCGCAATGGACCTCCAGGTTGAAGATGATAACGACGATGCCGGAGTCGATTTTGCCGGGGGGACCGGATCGGCGGCGAATCCCTACAAGATATCCAATGTGAACGAACTCCAGTCCATGAGGAATACTCTCGGCAAGCATCACATCCTGATCAACGATATCAACGCTTCCATCACGTCAACCTGGAACACAGGTCAGGGGTTCTATCCGATAGGAACGAACTCATTTAGATTCACGGGTTCGCTTGATGGTAAGGGCTACAATATAACCAACCTCCATATCACACGTTCATGGAATGATTACATGGGATTGTTCGGCTACATCTATGTCCAGGGATCGGTCAAGAACATCAACTTCAAAGGGATAAGCGTATCTGGAGACATTTACGTGGGTGGGGTGGCCGGCTACTGCCTTGGCACCATCAAGAACTGCAAGGTGAGCGGAAGGGTGATCGGTGCCACAGAATACTGCGGCGGGATCGTGGGATTCAGCTCAGGTACGGTATCATTCTGTACCGTAACAGCGACGGTCTCGGGCAAGAATGCTGTCGGGGGGGTCGCTGGATTAAGCAATGGTCCCATGGACAATTGCCTGCGAATTGGTAATACCACCGGGAGCTGGAAGGTAGGTAACATGGTGGGACAAAATTACGACACCCTTGACCTCTCCACCTCCAGCGGATACTCCAAGGGAGGCAGCAATATAGGGGGGTTCGCGGGGGAGAACAGGGGTACCATCAAGAATTGTTACTCCGCTGGTAGGGTCACATGCTCAAGTGACATAAACACCAAAGCAGGCGGTTTCGTCGGATGGAACAAGGCCACGATCATCAACTGTTATTCAACATGTTTCGTCAAGGTCAAGACGGTGACCAACCCGGTCAATATGGGATTTGCCTCATCTGTAGGTAGCAGCGCCACAATGAGGGGTAACTTCTGGGACAACCAGACCAGCGGACAGACGACCACTATGGGCAATGCAACTGGTAAGAGCACCAACGACATGATGAAGATGAGCACCTTCACATGGGCTGCATGGGACATCATAAGGCCAAGGGATCTGGACGGAGAAAAATGGTATCTCGATTTCACGTACGATTATCCCCGTATCAACTGGGAGAAATTTATCGACACACATTCCCCTGTCGCTGAGGCCGGGGATTCACAGGTTGTCAACCTGGCCAGCAATGTGTCTTTCAACGGGGCTGGCTCTACGGACAACATGAATATGGTGAGGTACGAATGGAAGTTCCAGGACAACGGCCCCGTCATCCTGATGGGAAAATATCCCAAATATTTTTTCGAGGAGGAGGGTGATTATACTGTCACCTTGACGGTCACCGACGACTCGGGTAACAAAGGCTCGGATATTACGATGATCTACGTGAGGGACCTGGAGAAACCCGTTGCAGATGCGGGACCCAATCAGACAATTGATATGCATACAAGGGCCATTATTGACGCCTCCGGATCTACCGATAACGTTGGAGTAAAGACCTATACCTGGAAAGTACATGCCCAGACCATCGTTACCCTTAAAGGTAGGACGAGATTGCACCTTTTCGATGAGGCCGGAGAGTAT
>JAUVLN010000102.1 GCA_030600725.1 Thermoplasmatota archaeon
GCCTCCTGTCCGGTCGAACAGGTTGAAAATAAAATGAGAAGGAGGGAAAACAATGAGATGAATACCATTTTCCTAACGGTCGATCCATCCTTCTCGTCCTCTCGCATTCGAACTCCTCACTCCTCTTTTCCCTTGCGGGCCTCGTAATCAAGGAAGCTCGTTGATGTTTCCGCTCTCCCCGTTCCGCTGCTATCGCCCTCTATGGGTTCACTGGAATTTAAACCGCTCTTCTGCTCTCTCTTCCGGTATGAGTACACCGCGGAACCTATCAGGATCGCCAGAACGCCCACAATGAGCAGCAGAAACAAGCTCACGCCTACAATTGCCGTGCCATCATTTTCATCCTTTTCAATGCTTAAAAAGGGAGGCTCATCGTCATCCGATCCCGTTCTTAATGCATCCATATGCATGTCCACGGGGTCCGTCATCAGCCTGTACTCCTCCAGGTTGGTCAATCCGTCGTGGTCCGGGTCCCTGTTCGCATCTCTGGGGTCATTTGGGTCAAGGCCGTAATACTCCTCCCAGTCGTCCGCGATGCCGTCGTAATCCCTATCGTCGGGGGTCCCACGGACCTCAACGGCCTGGTACTCGGATACCCCTGAACCGGATGTGGAGACGGTGGACCGTCCCCGAAGGACGATCATCCCATCCTCGAATATTATGATCTCCACCGTGTGGACGGTATCGGGCTCCAGATAGAGCACCAGTTCCGGGGAGGCCGTGTGGTTGACATCGATATCCGACACGGCCACCGTCGTGTCGCTCTTGGCGATATTGCTCTCCGCCATCACGGGCCAGGCATCCACCTTGACATCACTGGCGGTTTCGGTTCCATCGTTGGTCAGATATATGGTCATCTCCACCCTCATCGGGGCGCCTTCAAGGCCCTTGAAGAACACATCTTCAATGAAGAGGTGCGCCGTCTTCGTCCGGGGCACGTCGATGAGATCATCACCTGTTTCATCCCCTCCGTCATGGTCGGCAATAACAACCGCCAGGACCGTGAAGCAGATCAGGCTTATCGCGGCAAGGAGCGTTTATACCGCCCCTGCGGGGACCTGGATGCTGGACATCTTCGCTTTCTTCTTCGCCATCTTCTATTCCTCCTTTCCGCGTTCTAACACACTGTGGATGAGCAAAAGATGACCTTGTCCATTTAATCAAAGATTGGAAAAGGAACCTTACAATCCTCAGCTGTCGGGAAGGGTATATTCGGGGACCGTATTCTCATCCTCCGGCACCTCGTACTCTGTAAGCTGAGGCTTGCTCTCAGGGGTGGAAAGAGGGGCACCACCCACCGCAACCCCGCCCCCTTCCGGTCCCGTCCGGGGCCGTGGGGCAGGTATTGCGGGGCTCTCCCCGCGCTGTTTCCGGATGAGCTCCATCTCCCGCCTGCTAATAACGGCGCCGGTACCCAGCCTCTTCTCCTCCGCCCTCTTGAACCGTGCATCCTTCAACCTCCTCCTCCGCTTGGAACTCCTGATCGAAAACGCTATCAGTATCCCCGCGGCGGCCCCTATCAACAAGGCCACGACCGCCAGCTTGATGAGATTGGAGCTCTCCTCGTACCACGCCAGCTCCTCCTCCTTCTCCGGAGGGGGCGGTGGCGGAGGGTTCCTGACCTCTATCCCCCCAAGATGACCAACTCCAAGCTGAGAATCCGAATCCAGGTATTCCACCTTGATGTGGTAATCCGTCCAGTTCGCCACAAGGCTCGTGTCCCATCTGACCTGGTACACCTTGAGATCCACGAGGACCCCCTGGCCGATCAGCTCCCATGAGGAGTTGTCCTTTGAGTAGTAGAACGAGGGCCTCTCCACAAGTGGCACGTCGTCGTCAAGTACCCTGGCCCTGAGCGAAACGTTCCCCTTCACCACCATCTCATCCGGCGGAAGCACCTCAACAACAGGGGCCTGGACCGGGTGGTGATGGAACAGATCGACCCTCTCGATCGAACCAGTCATCCCCCTGGAATCGGTAACGATCATTTCAACGGTCATGTTCCCCCCCGGAGATCCTCCCAGGGAGAGGGTCAGATCGATGTACTTATCGGGGGATGTGGAGGAGAACGCATCGAAGGTGAACTCACCTTTTTCCCGAATATCTCCGGGCAAACCCATGGAAACGGAAACCGTGAGGGGAAGGCCCACCGGCCTGTCGGGGAACTCGACCCTTAGGGTCACCTCCTCACCGTCCTGATCTGCAACCAGTAGGTCATCAAGCTCGAAACCGTTCCGCACCTCCACATCCCACTCGACCCCTCCTCTTTTGGGTGGATCGGATAGGTCCGCCGCCTCCGCACGCAGGGTGTAGTCGCCGTTCAACACCGTCGTTGTATCCCAGATAAACGTGTAGGTGCCCCCGTCTTCCTCCGGATCGCCTCCCATCATGACGAAAGCTATGTCCCCCTCCCTCCTGTACAGGAACTGCACCCCCCTCGATCCAATATTATCATCAATGTCGTGGTAATCCACCTCGAGCCCCACGCTTCCAGCGAGGATGGAATCCGCCGGCGGGGCCACATAGGTGACGCTTGGAGGATGGTCGAAATCCACCGTTATCGGCCCGATGAACGACTCCGCATGGACCCCGTGGCTGGTGGTGAGGTTCCCCTTGAAGGAGTAATCGCCGTCCGGAAGCTCGAACACCCCCCAATCGAAGGATGTCGCGAAGACATCCTCGGGCGCCCAGTCCATGTTATCCGCGTACTCGTTCGTGTAATCGTCAAGATAGGTCCAATCCCCGTCCTCGAAACCGTACCATATGTCGAACCTCTCCACCTCCCCGTCGAGCCCGTCCAATTCGATGTGAAAATATACCTCCTCCAGTGGGTCCTCATCACCCTCCGGATATATCCAGGTCATCCCCGGAACCCGCGGATTGAAAACGTTGAACGGCCCCCAGCTCTCCTCCAGATGCTGATCGAGATCGTACGTTCCATCCGCTTTCAGATACAGGTCGCCGTTATCGAATTGGGTAGTATCGACGGTAAGTCCCCAGGTGGGATCGATCCATTCCATCTCCCCCAATGCCGTCCATGTAGAACCATCCGGAGAGGTGAGGATCTGGGCGGAAGCGAGCGCGTCGTCGACCTGGATCGATATAGCAACCGATCCGGTAAGGTTATCATCCAGGGAGGGGGAGACCAGATCCATCACCGTGGGAACACGGACTGGTTCGGAACCACCCACATATGATGCTGATATCAATATCTGCAGCACGAACACGGAAGCGATTACGGCTACTTTCCGATCCATCTCTTACCTCCTTTCCGCGGATGAAAGTATCCGCCTCCTGGTACTAAATGGTTAGGAAGGCCCATGCGTCCCTACTCAAACGGAGATCAATCCAATCTGATCCTGCCCTTCTTGCCGCACTCGGGGCAGCGGAACCTTCCTCCTTTGAAGTCGGGTGGGAACTCTATCTCCGCGCCACAGCTGCACTCGATCACGAGCGCCTCGTCCTCTTCCTCCTCCCACTCACTCAGATCCTCCTCAGAGTCCCCGGCATCATCCCAATCCTCCACAGAGTCCCAGGTTTCCGGGGCGGCCTCCTTTTTCGGAGCCTTCTTCTTCTCCTTCTTCATCTTCGGTTTCTTTCTGGTACGCTCTCTGGCCGTGGGCATAACACCATCTGGAAGGTTCACCTCAACCTCCTCCTCCCACAGCGGTATCTCGCCTATGGTCGAAGGAGCCGGCTCTTCCTCCCTGGGTTTCTCCGTTACGAGCCTCGGGGGACCGTCCATGTACAGATCATCCGCGACCTGTTCATCCTTCTGATAGAAACCCTCGAACGGGTCCGAGGCGGGACCTGCGGACCCGATACCGGAGAATGCCTCCTCGACCGTGGGAGCGCCGGCCCAACCGGCTGTTGAGTACAGGTCCTCCTGAACGGGAGGTGCCTCGGTGACCGGTTCGGGCTGGACCGGTTCCGGTGGTCCCATCTCCTTCTGGACATCCGGGATGGGCTCCTTCATTGGTTTCTCCTTTCTCTCGGGTTTGAGGAAGAGAAAGAGCATGATCACGACGATAAGGAAGAATAGTAAAAGGCCGCCCGCGAATAACATCCAGGGCTCTATGGAGGAGGCGGAGCTGCTAACCCCGTCAACGGAGGTCTCTCTGTTCTTCACTATGAAGGAAACGTTCGTCTCCATGGACTCCGTCCACTCGTCCTTGTCCTTCACGGAGACCCTGATTATGTAACCGGGGCCGTCCGGAAAGCGGCCCAGTGAGCTCTCATCCTTCTCCGTAGTATCCCATTCGACGTGGAAGCTGATCTCCATCCAGGGGATGAAATCCCCCCCTATGGAGTCCCTCACGACGCCCTCGACCTCCAGCCAGGCATCGCTCGAGCGTACCTCGACCTTGACGTTCTCATCCAGGATGGGCTCGTCATCCATTATCACGAAATCGATGCGGTACACACCGGATATGACATCCTCGATGCTCTCAAGCCTGAACTCTATCCTCGGAGCGTAGAAGTTGTTCACATATACCTCATCGATCAGGTCAGAACCTACTAGGCCATCCTCATCCGTGAGATCGGCCTTCAGGCTGTAGTACCCGTTAACCACCGATCTGGTATCCCAGGTGACCCTCCCCAGCTCCTTCGTGAAAAAGGACCCCTCTATCTCGGTCCATCCGGCCTCTCCCCTGGGCCTGTAGTAGAAGTGGAGGCCGCTGGAGTTGTAGTTCCCGTCCCTATCCCACAGGGTGGCCCTGATGACGAACGGACCCGTTATCGACCGGTCCTCCTCTATGTCGATGATCTCGACCCGGGGAGCATAGGGATTGTGGATCGTCACGGTCCTGTTATATGTATCCACACCGTCGAGGAAGGTCTCATCTTCCGCCAGGGCCCGCAGGAAGTAATCACCGTTCTCCAGATCCGTTGTGTCCCAATCCAGATAATATGTATCGTTCTCGACAGGCCCCGAGAAATTGCCGATAACATCCCAGTCACCTGAATCGAGTTCCCGGGAGACCATAAGGATCGGCGGTTTGACCACATCGTCATCCCTATCGGTCACGTTTATCAGAACCCTCACGATGCCCGCCAAGGTCGTGTTCATCCCGGGATATATCAGGTGCACCTCCGGGCGGTAATGGTTATCGATGAACACTGCCCCCAGGTTCCGGTCCTCGCCGTGGAGGCCGAACTCCGTTGTGGAGTTGACCATGAACCATATCGCCCCATCCACGAACTCCAATGTTTTGAATTTTACAGTGTACTGGTTGGAGGGGTTCTTCTGGGATATGTTCCTGAACTCGACCCAGGTCTCGTTGTCCAATGAGTAATGGAATCTGATGGGAAACCGTATCTCCTCATCGATGGGGGGAATGGCCTGAGCGGATATGAGGTACTCCCCGGCGATCCTCAAACCGTCCTGGGGGCTGTTCAGGAATACCTTGGGAGGTCGGGGGTTGAACACATCCACCCTGTCTGTGTAAAGCTGTGATGTCAGGCCGTAGTCATCGGTGGCCATGACCTTGAGGAAATATCCCATGTTGCTCAGTTTGAGCGTATCCCAGTACAGGATCCCTTCCAGGCCCTCCACCACCTCCGGGTTTCCGATGAAGACCCAGGTAACGTTATCGGTGGATTGATAATACTCGAGGTTGGCCACGTTCATATCCCCGTCCACATCGGTCACCCTCACCCTCCACTCCACGAGGCCGGAGACCGTTATATGCCTCCTTGGATAGATCATCGCTATCACCGGCGGTGAAGGGGACCGGTCGTACAACGTATGGACCAGGATATCGACGCCATCCCTGGATACTATCACCACATCGGGGTAGGTATCCTCGTTCATATCACCAAATGATAGGATGAACGACCCGAAACCGGTCAACCCGTCGTGGGCGGAGACGACCTCCAATGCGTCATCCAGGTTCATGTCGGGATCCGTAAGGGGAAGCTCGAAGAGGTATACCTCACCCACACCATCGGTTACAACCTGAAGTGGATCGGATATCAGGATGGAGGAGTTCTCGTTGAACGATGAATGCCTGAGGAACGCTATCGAGGTGCCGAAGCCCTGATCCGTTTCTCCGGATATCGTGAAGTTGGAGTCGAACCTGGTGAAACCGGTTTTGGAGTTCCAGAAACTGTCCCCCCCCGAAAATACCCGTACCGTTCCGTCCAGGGACGAGGAGACGAGAAGGTCCTCCTTCCCGTCGCCGTCCATATCGTGAACCCTCAGTGTCTCCCCGAAACCGCCCGATCCCGATATGGATGTTTGATCGTAGGTCAATGAGAACGCCACAATGGAGAGGTTATCCATGCCCACGACGGCGTATTCGTTGGCCACCGTCCATCCGGCTATCTTCCCTCCCAGTTCAAGGTAATATCCCCCTTCGGCATCAACCATATCCGTGACATCTATCCTTATCGACCCCTGTCCATTCACATTCGGACCGTTGCTAATACCCGAACCCTGCAGGGTCCAGATCTCCGGGGTGCTGTCCCTGGCCCCCTGCCCTGCATCCGAGAAATAGGATAGCCACTGGGGAGTCCCGGAGGGGCCCGTTATCTTCCCCTTGATCCACATCCTCTCGGTCCTTTCGAAACCCCAGTTCTCGTACATGTAATCGAGATCGAACCACACCATTGTCGCGCCATCCAGCATCCCCGAGGGGACGTTGAGATCAACGCCGTACGCTCCGGACATCGCAGCACCGTTATTCACAATTCCGCCCAGTTCGATCTGCAGCTGGTTCACCCTGGAGATGGACCGGTCGGCATTTCCCACGTTTCCGGAAGCCGTGTTGTACCTCACCTGAGGCGTATCACCTCCTGAATCGTAGATATGGGCTGCTGAAGTATCCCACCCGTCGTCCGTTCCACCCCAGCCCCAGGTATTTCCCGATTCCTCGAGCGTTGAGGTGAACCGAACGACCCCATCGGGATCGCTTCCGGGTATATCGATGAACCGGCTCGAGCCGTTGAGCGAGAACCACCTGATAACCCCCTGTTCCGGGGAGGATATGACCAGCTCCTCCATCCCGTTCCCATTGATATCCAGGGTAACGACCTCGGTATCCGGTGTAATGCATCCGGAAGGAAGGGCGAATGTCGAATCCGTTAGGACCCAATCCTCGTAGATCATGTATGCCACCGGATCGATCGTCTCATTTCCCGAGGCTATGATCACGAGGTCGTCCTTCCCGTTCCCGGTGAGGTCTCCACGGGCCAGACGGCTGCCGTAACCAGTGGATCCGGGCTCGGTGAGAACGTATGAGGCCTTTGTCTCGTTCAGTACGGTACCTTTGGTTGGGACGTTCAATGCGAAGGAATCGTAGACCAGCACGGTTCCCTCCCCGTTCCCCGCGCCCGGACAGCCGATCACCAGATCGTCGTATCCGTCCCCGTCGATGTTCCATAGAAGGGCGTCCGTGCCCAGAAGGTAACCCTCACCCCCCAGAAAGAT
>JAUVLN010000215.1 GCA_030600725.1 Thermoplasmatota archaeon
GGAGGAGGTGAGAGGTGGAGTGACCACGGTCACGGAATTCAACAGGAGGATCATCGACCTCATGGAACATCTCTCGTTCCTGGAGAATACCGAGGAGAATATCAGAAAGGGGGAGGAGATAGAAGGAGCCGAAGAGGGACAGGGGCCGTATCAGTTCCAGGGGGGGTCGGTCTCGGAGCTGTTCAAATGCATGAGGATACTCGATGTGAACACGACGCTCAAGGGCAGCGGTGATATCGATTTCAGATCGTATCTGCTTCTTCTTGGATCCATCATTGACAAGGTCAAGCTCAGGTCAACCCCCAGGAGGGAGGGGGTCGAGATAATGGGTATGAGGGAGTTTCAGGGCCTCACCAGGAAGGTGGTGATATTCGGCGGGATGGTCCAGGGTGATCTTCCCTCCCTCCACCATGGGTTCTCCATCCTTTCTGATGAGGAGAGGGGCTCTCTGGGCCTTCTCCCCCTGAACGAAAAGAGGCCCCAGCTTGAAGGGCTCTGCCTTGCGATGTCGGGGGCACGGCACAGCATTATCTCCCTTCACGAAAGGAGGGGAGAGGGCGTCTCATTTCCCTCCCTCTTCATCCGCAGTATCCTGGGCGATGATATGGAAAGGCCTGAAGGTATCTACTCCCACCGTGAACTGTATCGGGCCCTGGGGCAGCTATCCTCCGACGAGGGTCCGGAGGCGGCGGCTGGCAACCGTTCGATAGTTGGTCCAATGGCCTTCGAGCAGCTTCTCTCCCATGTGGGTCACGGGGAGGATAGGATCCGGAGAGGCCGCATGGAGAGACTGCGCAGGTCGACCGGATTCACGGGTGACGATCGAGGGGTCATCCAGGATGACGCCCTTGTGGATCTCCTGAGGATCGGATACGGTGAGGGGCATATCTGGTCAGCCTCGCGCCTGGATGCCTACAGGGAGTGCCCATACCGATTTTTCATAGATAATGTCCTATCGATCCGGGAGCTGAGGGACCTGGACCCCGAGGTGCCCGCGGACAAACGCGGGTCGATATTCCATACGATCGTGGAGCTTTTCTTCAGGCGGTGGGTCCGGCAGGGACATGAGAGGGTCACCCCGAACGATCTGGAGGAGGCTTACACGATGATCCGAACGATCGCCGATGAGGTTCTATCCGGATACGCAGCAAGGGGCCCCTACTGGGAGGCCATGAGGGACCATCTGGTTGGATCCGGGTCAGAACCGGGGGTCCTCCAGGAGCTTCTAAGGAGGGAGGCCTCATACAAGGGGCCGTTCACCGTGGAGAGAACGGAGTTCGCATTCGGCGGTATAGGGGAAGATGAAAGAACCGGCGTGGCGATCAGGACCCATCTTCCGGACGGACCGGAGGAGGTCCTGAGACTGCGTGGTGTGATGGACAGGATCGATTCCGCAGTGATAGGGGGGAGAAGGTCGCTGTTCCTCTGGGATTACAAGACGGGTCGAACGCTGCCATCCAAGGATTCCCTACAGATACCGCTGTATCTGGCTGCGATGCGGTCGCTGGAATCGGAGAATGATACGGTGGGAGGAGGTTACATACATGTCAACAGGAGGGGTGTCGTGGAGAGGGTGCCCGTTCTCGGTGGTGGGATGCTCGATGATGATACGGATGAGGGGAGGGCCGGGAGGATAATCGAGGGATTGGAGATGGTGTTGACGGACAGCGTGACGACCGCAATGGGATATATCGACTCCATAAGATGCGGCAGGTTCGAGCTTCCTGAAAGATGCAGGAGCTCGTACTGCATGTATTCCGACATCTGCAGGAGGGATGAATGATGGACCTCACAACCCGGCAGAAACGGTCCCTCGACGTAACCACCAACCTGGCCGTCACCGCGGGAGCGGGGTCCGGAAAGACACGAGTCCTTGTTGAGAGATATCTATCCATACTGGAACACGATGAGAACGTATCTCCGCGCAACATCCTCGCACTGACCTTCACGGAGAAGGCATCCGCGGAGATGAAGGATAGGGTCAGAATGGGACTGGAAGAAAAGTTCGACGAGACCTCCGTTCTCGGATGGGAGAGGAAACTATCCGAGCTTGAGGGGGCCGATATATCGACGATCCACTCGTTCTGCACCGGCCTGATCAGGAAGGAGCCCATCCACTGCGGTGTGGACCCCGATTTCCATGTGATCACGGGTGGGGAAGAGGTCTATCTCAGAAGGGAGGCGATGAAGGAGCTCTTCACCAGGAGGTCATCCTGCTCGGAACCGCTAAGGCGGTTGTTGGTGGATCACGGATCCCACAACGTCAGGTCGATGCTCAACTACCTGATGAAGGAGAAGATCAGGATTGCAGAGCCCCTCTCGGGGCAGATGGCAAGGGAGAAGGCAGGTCGTTTCTGGGACCTGGCCCTTGGCGAGCTCAGGGATAGGGCGCTTGAGGATGTGAAAGGGGCGGTATCCGCCGCATCGATACTGTCCGATGTCCCGGTTCCAAGGGATAGGAACGATTCGGCGGTTCGCGTTCTTGATTCCATCTCGCCCCTGCTCGAATGGCTCCGTTCCACCGGATCGAGCACAACCGACCCCTCCAACTTCCTGGTCAGGGTCGGTAGAAGCATTGGCGCCCTTCTAACGAAGAAGGGGAATAAAAGGTCCATAACAAGGATGGGCTCCTCGAAGGTCTGGGGAGACGATCTGGGCCGGTTCAGGGACAATATCAAGATCCTGATATCCTTCGCCCATGAGCACAGGGACATTCTGAGGTTCCTGGGAAGGGACAACCTGATCGTCAGGGGAAAGGAGAGGCTAGTGGACCTCATGGAGGTATATTCCGTTTACGAGGAGATCTACCGAAGGTCCAAACTGAGGGAGAACGGGCTCGACCTGGACGATCTTGTAACAACGGCACTCCAGCTTCTGGAAGACGATCGGGACGGTCTGGTCGCCAGGCTCCGATCCAGATATCGATATCTTCTGATAGATGAGTTCCAGGATACCGACCCCGGGCAGTGGAGGATGATAGAGATCCTCTGGGGGGACGGGAAGGATTGTAATCTATTCATAGTGGGGGACCCGAAACAGTCCATATACGGTTTCAGATCGGCGGATGTGAGGTTGTTCAACAGGGCGAAGGGGATCCTGAAGGGAATGGACGATGGCGACGTTGTATCGCTCGATATGAATTTCAGGTCAAGGTCCGAGATAATGGAGCTGGTCAACCTGCTCTTCCCCGACATCTTCAGGGAGGGATCCGGAGGCTGGAATGTGGAGTTCCACCCCCTTGACCCCCACCGGACCGGAGGAGGGCGGATATCCTTCATAGGGGTGGTGGACAAACCCTCGCCGGAGCTCAGGGAGGGCATTGCCGTCGCCAGGACGATCAAGAGGGCGGTAAGGGAGGAATGGCCCGTGGGCGAGGAGGATAGGCCCATGACGGTTGGAGATGTAGCCATACTCCTTCCCGCAAGGACCGGATTACGGTTCTACGAGGAGGCGCTGAGAAGGGAGGGTGTCCCCTACCAGGTCTACAAGGGTAAGGGGTTCTACGAGAGGCAGGAGATATTTGACGTATTCCAGATGGTGAAGTTCCTGGCCCACCCACATGACGATGTGGCACTTGCCTCGGTATTGAAAGGCCCGATCTTCCGTCTGAGCGATGATGACCTCATGCGGATCTCGCTTTCCGGGGGATCCACCTTCCGGGAGAAACTCTCCAACACGACGGAATTCGAAAAGGTCTCCTGTGAGCTGGACAGATATATCAACTACGGCAGGTCACTGCCCCCGCACAGCTCCCTGCCCAGGATACTGGTGGAATCCGGCATGTATGCGGCCGTGGGCGGATCCAGGGGAGCCAACAACATCGATAAGCTGATCGATATGGTGGCCTCGGAGATGGGGGGGGTGGACATGGAGGAGGTGGCCGCCAACCTGGGAAGGCTGCTGGATGAGGCCCCGACGGAGGGTGAGGCGGATCCCGGATCGGGCACAGATGCGGTGACCATCATGACGGTCCATGCATCCAAAGGACTGGAGTGGCCCATGGTCTGTGTTATGGGAATGCATCACGAGATGGCCCATTTCGGCAGGTCCGGTGTATCCCTGCATCCCGACAGGGGCGTGGCCATGAAGGCCTACGACCCATCGGATGGATCCCTTGTGGAGCCACCGTCATGGATATTGACGAGGGATGAGGTGATGGAGATGGAGCACCAGGAGAGGAAACGGCTCTTCTACGTCGCCTGTACACGGGGCCGGGATCACCTGGTGCTGAGTGGGAAACTCCCCGACCCGCCCTGGGAAGGAAGGAACCCCTCCAGGTCAATGATGGACCTCCTACTCGGGTCGTTCGAACTTGGGGTGGAGGATATGGAGGAGGG
>JAUVLN010000078.1 GCA_030600725.1 Thermoplasmatota archaeon
AGAAGATGCACCACGAGGACGACGACGAGGATTACGAACCACCGCGTCGGATGAAAAAAAAACACTAGATAAGCCCAAGGCATCGTCCAAAGGCTCCATGGATTTCAAGAAACCCGAGGATTTTGGCATATCCGAGGGATCATACGAAGGTATGTTTCAGACGAAGGCGACATCGTCCAAACCCAAGGGCGAGATATGCTCTGTTTGTTACACAGAGATGAAGTTCAAGGAACGTGTGAACAGCTGGTACTGTCCCAAATGCAAGCAGTTCTACTGAACAAACCTCAGGTAGGTCCAGAAGATAGAGTAGATGAATGTATATCCCGCCCCGAGTCCGGCCAGAAGACCGGTGATCAGACGGAGGGTGTTGTTTGACCTCCTCCATCCCAGGTACTGTGTCCAACCATCAACTGTCAGGGGTCCGAGGGTTATTAAAAACAGTATCAGAACGAACCTGCTGGGTGGGATATATATCATCAGGGCCAGGGGTCCAAGGATGATACCAATGATAAGGGTCAGAGCGAAACCCATGCATCTCATGCAGAGAGGAAACGGCCTACCTTTGATCCACAGACATCTTTCCGGTTTCCCGTGGCACATCCTTTTGAGCAGCTTTGACCTATCATCAATGATCCTCGATCCGATATCCTCCTCTGTCATGAGGGATCTCTTAACCGCTCGACCCATATTCCCGCTGGTTCCGGACACGCCCGATCATTGACCATCGGCCATATAAGGTTAATCGGGGCCGTTGAGCTCATCATAGTGCTAATGGTCCTTCTCATCCTCAAGGAGGTCATCCATCGAATCCTCCCTGATATCCATCCTGATCTCCCCCCTCTCCATCCGGTATTTACGTGAAAGAAGGAATATACCGATTCCCACCCCGACCAGAAGAAGGATACCGATCACGATCCCAACCATCCTGTTGTTCCCATGATTCTCATCATCGTCGTCCCAATCCATGGGAGGTGTATCATTCACGGGTTTGATAGTGATGTTCACATACGTACTAATGTTGTTGCCCACCGTACCATCGTCAACGTGTAGTATTATCCTGTGGTTCCCCTCGGATAGGTATGCTGTCAGCCTCTTGCCCCCACCCAGATATCCGTCGATATTGGAGAACCAGGAGTATACCAAAGTTGGGAACGCCCCTTTACCATCGTCCGTGGTCCCCTCACTATCGAGAAATAATGGCCATCCCATGGTGTAGATCACACCATCCTTCGGGGACGATATGTATGGGACCGGTGGGAGATCTACTTCAGGCTCCTCGAGGATCAACTTGTATATATCCGACTTCCCCTCGTTCCCTACCTGATCCGCCCCTCTGATCTGTATTTCCAGATCACCGTAAGGGAGTACCATGCTTCTCTCCAGGGTTACCATCTCATCGCCCACATCGGGTCCGAGATCGATCCAGTAGCTCCACATCTTGCCAGGTAGCCTGTACCTCAACTGACAGGAACCAGCTGCGATACCCGACCCCCCGATATCCCTGGCCCTTACCATCAGGTAGATCTCATTTCTCGCTAGAGTGGCGCCCGGTGTGGGTGAAAGGATCTGGAATATGGGGGCCTCCATGTCCACACCGATCGGGGCCTCTTCGGATACTCCGATGTTCCCCGACAGATCGACGGCCATCCAACGGATCGAACCTATCCAGTTACTGTTCAATCCCAGTGAGGTCTCCACAGTGTATCCCGCGTCGCTCTCCTCGATGGAGAGGCCCCTCTCCATCCAATCCGTGTCAAGTCCATTTGGACCCTTGATCCTGAACCTGATAGTTTCCGGGTCGATTCCCGTCCCGACCTCGCCGTAGTACTCGGGATCCGTTATATTGATCACAATGGTGATGTCCTCTGTATCGTACCACCTCGCCACGTTCTCGGTATGGAAAACGGGGGCGATATCATCCGTAAGAACCGATATCGCGATCTCCTTTGATATCTTGCCCGTCCAGTCAACGGATCGCAATGAGATCTCCACCGGGTTGTGTCGGGTGACGATCTCCGTGAAATTGGATGGGTACAGGAGTGAGTATGGGTCGATCACATCCAGATTGCTCTCTCCGTCATCGCATCGGAGCCTGATGCTGGAGATAGTAAGTTCCTGTTGTCTTAAATGCTTGTAATAGATGATCAGGGGCACCTTGACACCCTCCTCAAGATCGACATGAGCGTAGGATGCGATGCCGCTCAGGTCCATCCAGTCGAACAACATCTCACCATCCAGAACCATCCTGACCCTGCCGCTTCCGTCCAGGGCGAATATGTGGTCCCCGGTCCTGTTGGGTTCGAAGTAACCGTGCCATCTGATGGAAAACCCCGGAGGCAGCGTGATCGCCTCCCCCCTTTCACCCTCCTGTGGACTCCAGTTGCCCCAGTTGAAAAGAACGGTGTCATCATGTCTCTCGAAGCCGATATCCTCCAATTCCTCATCCCCGTAATAGGTCCCCCATAGGCCCCCGTATTGGCTAACGTCATTGAAGGAACCACCCTGGATCGAGCTCTGAAAGGTCTTCACACCCGATCCATTCCGGTCCAGGTCCGATCCGGGCAGCCCCGTCCATCTTGCCTTGACCCTGTATCCTTCATATGGTGCTATCGCGGTTGTTGCATATGGGTGGATCGGGGGCTCCGGAGGTGTATCATCAATCCTCAGATCGTATTCTAGATCTGTCCCCATATCCGGCCCGTTCGACACCGTGATATCATCTGTGATGGGGGGCAGGTCAGGGAGGATCGTGAGGTTGTAATGGACCAGGGAGGAATCGGGTATCCCCGAGTTCATCGCCCATATTTGGGAGGAATATTCGATCCTGTTAACCTCATTGTGATCCCGCCTCAACCCCACCTCGGCAACCCCTTTTGGGATCTCCCTTCCATTTGAGTCCACATAGGTTATCCTGGGGCCGCTAACCGTCATCTTCTGCCCTGGAGAGCACCACTGACGGGGGGCGAACATCCTCTCCCCGTCGAGTCGCACCTCCGGATCCCCTGTGAATTCTATATCCTTCCGTACCAGGAGCAGGTCCCTGTAATATCTGTAGATCCAGTTCCCGTTGTCATCCTTTACCGCCGCCATTACGTCAACAGGGCCCTCCCATGGACAGAACCATCCGAACTCGAGTGAAGGCGTCATCCACCCGTCCCTAAAAGATGCACCCATGGTCGATGATCCCAGCAATCTGATATCGCTGCCCTCGCCCCCTTCCAACCAGGCGCTGCCCTGTTTGAAATATATTGTGATATCAACCCCCTTGGGATCGATGTGCAATTTTCCCTCCGAAAACGGTCGGGCATCCAGGGAGTGTCTGAAAGATATATTCAGCATAACCTGTCCATCACCTGCATAGACCGCCTCTTCATCCGTCCCCTCACCATAGAACGAGCCTTCTCCCATTGTGATCTTTGTACCGATCAGAAGATAGGCTTCACCGCAGTTCTTCCTCTCCTCGCCGGGCCCGTCGCCCCAGGGGGCTCCGATCAGGATCTCCTGGGCCCCGTCCCCGTTCATGTCGCCTACAGAATAGGAGTAACCGAAGGAATCCTCCATCTGGTTCCCCTCGATGGTGAAGAGATCAGCAGGGTATCCCAGCTGATGTATCTTATTTGGTGAGCTTATAATGGCCTTCAGATCGTAGATCATCAAAGCGCCCACATGGATGCGGTTCGGGTCGCTCATGTCGGTGGGGTTCTTCTGGGGAACCCCATTGAGGAGCTCTATCATACCGTCCCCGTTGAGATCGGAAAGTTGGATCAACCTGCCCAATTTGTCTCCGTAACTGCCGGGGTAACCGGATGAGGCGCCCTCGTCGCCCAGGATCATCTTGGAGCAGTTGTTCTCCCCGTTGTTCTCGTACGGGAAGGTGTCCTGATCGTTTCCCATGAACACGAGGACCTCCCCGCAGTTCTCCTTGTCCTCCAGGATACTGTCTCCGCCAGGAACACCGATGAAGATATCGTCCTTTCCGTCGTGGTTCATATCGTATAGCCTAATATCCCAGCCCAGGTTGTCTTTCTCGTTGGTTCCGTAAATGATGGAATCGGCGATCTCCTCCAGGTCATACGTATTCGAGCCGTTGTACCTGGACACGTTGAACAACAGATAAACGGCTCCAACGTCCATTCTTCCCCTGAGCAGATCCTCATGTCTGGGTGAGCCGATCATGAGGTCCAGTTCACCGTTTCCATCAATGTCCCCCAGTTCAAGGCTGTGCCCAAGGCCAAATTCTCCTTCCATCCGAATAGTGGTCACGGTTCTGATCCAGATAAGGTATGGATCGTTATAATAATCCCGGCGGATCAGGTTATCGCTACCCCAATATATGTAGATCGACTTGGCGATTGGGGCGGAGAAGATGAGGTCGTCCTTTCCATCCTTATCGAGGTCATCAACGACCATTGCCGTTCCATATCTATAATCCTCCTGAATATCCTTTGTTTTATGATAGATCTCTCCTTCCCAGGTATAATAGCCCATTATATCGATGGGAAGATATGACACATTTACATACTTGTCCGGGCCGTATAACTGGATCACCTCGGGGAAACCTTCCTCCCTTCCCCAGTATACATCGACACGCCCCCCTTCCATAGGAATTGCTGGACTCACGATCAGGTCAATGTAGCCATCTCCGTTGAGATCTCCCGAATCTATTTCCCTTGCCATCTGGTCCTTGGATTTGGGGACTGCCTTTCCGAAGCCCTGCCCTTCTGAGGTCCATACCGTATGCCCTATGATCGTCAGGTCCGCATTATTGTTCTCCAGGTCAATATCTGCGATGTTGAAATCCTCTCTACCATACCAGATATAGAGTCTTCCCTCTCCCCTTAAGCCGTAATAACCTGTAGCAAATGGTGCGGATATGGCAAGGTCATCCAGGCCATCGCCGTTGAGATCCTTCAACCAGGTGAATTCTCCAAACCCCTCGTTGGGAGGCGGCATAAGCTCAGGCCAGATGCTCACGGCATCTATCTCCTCCACTGTGGCCGTACCCGAAAATGATGTCAGGTCAGCCCTGGTTGCCTGCATTTGACCCGTGAAAAAAGCTTCAGCCTCCGGTGGGGAGGTCTCAATATGGAACAGTGTAAGGAGAAACAGCATTGATATCATCATTATGGTAGGAGCCTTTCCAATACTTTTCCACTCGCGAGATCGGGGATGGACCATCTGGATCCCTCAATGTTCATATTCAATTCTATTGATTTAAGTATTTTATGGTGAGGTTGGCATTTAAAGGTAGCGCATTCAAAATGGTGTTTTCCGTCACTATGGTACATTATAGTTATCCGTAAAGTGTCCCAAAAGATATTAATAATTTATAGAGGTTAAAATCGATACTGGAATGCAGTACTGTTCGGTATGCTCACAGGCCCACAGGATCGCACCTAATGCTCCCTCTGTTGGCCGATAAAAGGAGGAGATATATTGATCCATATAATCAAAAAGGCCCTGATGGTCGCGGTGATACTCTCTATCGCCATGCCGACCTTCATGTCGATAGGAAGTGAACCACTTGCAGTAGGCGTCTCCCTGGATATGAAACATCTAGGCGTCGATGACGATTGGCAGATATGGGGTGAAGAGGATACGATCGGTATGGGGGCTCCCATCGCAAGCGGCGATCTGGATGGCGACGGAAGGGATGACCTTGCCGTGGGCATCCCGGTCACCGGGAGTGGAAGGACGCCTGGATCTGTCCTTGTGTACTTCTCCAGGGATCCGGATGATCTATATCCCGCATGGGGGTCGCGGGATGCGGATCTGATAGTATACGGTGAGACGGATAACGATCATTTCGGAGGATCACTGGCGATCGCCGACCTGAGCGGGGACGGTAGGGCCGAGCTGATGATCGGAGCTCCTTACGCCGACGGCCCAAACGAGGGCAGACGTGACTGCGGGGAGGTATATATCCTGGACGGAAGGTCGAGATCCGCCTATGGTATTACAATTCAGATAGGGTCCGAAAATACCTTTGGACACATCATAGGCAGGGAAGGGGCGGACCATCTTGGGGTCGGGATCGATGTTGGCAACCTGGATGGAGATGGCGTCCTGGACATCGTCATCAGAAGCGAGGGTGCGGGGGGTTACCTGAGTATGGACGATGTGGGCATGGAGAACCTCAACCATGGGTCCTGGGAAATTGAAGTGATCTCCGGCGACCTCGCCGGAGTGGGCGATATCGACCTGAGCCAGTCGCCGCCCCTTGTGAGGTTCTTCGGATCGCTCACCTCGGAAGGCCCTCTGACCTTGGAGGCTGCAACCCATATAGGCAATGGGATGGCCATCGGTGATTTCAACGGAGATGACCACGACGATCTCGCCTTCTCCTTCAGGACTCCCACGGAAGGAGCCGTTTGCATGTACCTTGGGGGGATTGATTTTTCCCCGGTAAACCCGGATATCGTGGTGCCGGAGGATTACGACCTGCTGCTTGAGCTCGGGGAAGATGGATATGAGGGGGCCCCCCTGGAGTTGGGTGATGTTGACGGGGACGGGGCGGACGACCTTCTGGTGGGCCTTCCAGGCTCCTCCGGATTCGACAGCTGGAGGTGGGGAGCGGGTCAGGTGGACCTGTACATCGGCCGCGGTCTCAGCGCCTCCCTTGATCTTACCCGGGATGATGCGAACTGGACGGTCTACGGGGAGGATTCATCCGACGCCATGGGTTCGACCTTGTTGATGCTTGATAAGGATGGGGACGGGATGGACGAGGTATTCATCGGAACGGACTCGTCCGACGGCCAATACAATGTATACGACGATTGCGGGGAAGGTTACGGTTTCAATATAAACCTCTCAACGGGTCGATATCACAACCTCACTGAAGCGGATCTCGGTTACATGGGCGATGGCGCCGGATGGGGGTCTTTCTCATCGATGGAATGCATGGATATGGATGGTGACGGGACCGAGGACCTGTTGATATCATCGCCGGGTGCGGTGTATGAGGGTGAATGGACCTCCAGGGGATTGATAACCCTCCTTCTGGGCAAGCCCATCTGGGATGCTCGTTTCCTTGGACCTCAACCGTTATCGAAGTTCGGGGAGGTCTCACTGATAGAGGACGTCGATTCTGACGGTTATAATGACATTCTGATATCCGCGACAAGGGCCGGGCCCGCATCGGAGGGGGAAGTGTACCTTTTCTTCGGGGGTGAGGAGGGCTTTTCAGGGTATTATTCCGCGGAAGAGGATCCGGATATCACCTTCACGGCGGAGCGCGATGACCAGCTTCTGGGCGGCTCCCTAGCTGTGGGTGATCTCAATGGAGACAACCTGCCGGACATCCTGATAGGCTCCCCTAAATACTACACCGGCCCGGCAGAGGGGGGATGGGGGGTCACCGCCGGCGTCGTGTGGTTCTACTGGGGGGATACCAGGACGAACATGACGGCGCAGGATCCGGTGAACCTCGCCGTGGGATCCAACAAATTCATCAGGGGAGAACGCACCACCGAGGCGGGGACCTCGATCTGCGTGGGGGACTTCAACGGCGATGGTAAGGATGATCTTGCCATCGGGGCGCCCATGGAGAGCAGCGGTAACATGCATCACAACGGCAGGGTGTTCATATTCTACGGGCCGATAACCTTCCCTGGAAACTTCCTGTGGACAAACAATGCGGATGTCGAGATCCACGGGGCCCTGAACGGTGAAGAGCTGGGTGCCACACTTACCAAAGGGGATATCGATGGCGACTCGATAGACGACCTTGTGATAGGCGCTCCGAGGTCCTCACCCGGATCGATAAACGGGGCAGGTTCCGTCTATATCATCAAGGGGAAAGGCTCGTGGAGCCCAAGTATCCACCTCGCCAGCGATAAAAAGACCAGGATAGACGGAGAGTGGCCGTATGATGCAATGGGCATATCACTTCTGTGCGATGATATCGATCACGACGGACGGTCGGATCTGATAATAGGTGCACCGAAATCAGACGGCGATCAGAGGTCGGTATCCGAGGCCGGAGCCGTATACATGCTGTACGGCAAGTATCTCGCTCCCGGGCTGGGGGATCAGACCCTGCGTATCCGCGAGGGGACCAATATGACCATCTACGGCTCCATGATATCAGAGCAGTTGGGTTTCTCGTTGGCCTCCGGCGATATCGACGGAGACGGCCTGGAGGATATAGCCATCGGGGCAAAGGATTCCACAAACCCCAACAACGGCCTCATGACGGGCAGTGTATTCATATTGTTCACACTGGGTGAGATAGAGCATTTGAAGATGCTCTCCTCCTCACTACCGTATCTCGCCACACAGGACCATGGTGATAAGACCGGGTGTTCCCTTTCATGTGGTGACCTCGATCTCGATGGAAAGGCTGACCTTCTGATAGGGGCAACGGGCCACGACCCCGATGGTTCCGACAGCCCCGTGGGGACAGCTTTCCTGTGGTTGTCCAAACAGATGTTCTACAG
>JAUVLN010000227.1 GCA_030600725.1 Thermoplasmatota archaeon
ACATAGGAGGCCTTGGAGAGGAGCTCAGAAGGGTCAGGGAGATAATCGAGCTGCCCCTGAAGCACCAGGAGCTGTTCGACAGATTGGGCATCACCCCCCCAAAAGGCGTCCTGCTTCACGGCCCACCCGGCACGGGAAAGACGTTGATAGCCAAGGCCGTTGCGTCCGAAAGCGGCGCAAATTTCTACTCCATACAGGGTCCGGAGATAATGAACAAGTACTACGGTCAGAGCGAGCAGAACCTGAGGGACCGTTTCAAGGAAGCGCAGGATAACCCCCCCGCAATAATTTTTATCGACGAGATCGATTCGATCGCTCCCAAGAGGGATGAGGTAAAGGGTGAGGTCGAGAGGAGGGTCGTCGCCCAGCTGCTAACACTTATGGACGGCCTGGAGGATAGCGGCAGACTGATAGTAATAGCTGCCACCAACAGGGTGGGGGATATAGATCCGGCCCTCAGGAGGCCGGGAAGGTTCGATCGTGAGATAGAGATCGGCGTCCCGGACATGACGGGACGTATCGAGGTCCTTCAGGTCCATACGAGAAATATGCCGCTTGCCGACGATGTCGACCTGGAGGAGCTGGCGGGCATGACCCACGGTTTCGTTGGCGCAGATGTGGTGGCCCTCTCCCGGGAGGCCGCCATGAAGTGTCTCAGGAGACACCTCCCGGATTTCGACCTTGATGAGGCTCTATCATCGGAACAGCTCTCCATGATGACCGTTACAATGGACGATTTCAAGGAGGCCCTCAAGGAGATCGAACCCTCTGCCATGAGGGAGGTGATAGTGGAGATCCCACGGGTGAATTGGAATCAGGTGGGGGGACTGAAAGATGTGAAACAGAAGCTCAAGGAGGCGGTGGAGTGGCCTCTCACGAATCCGGAGTCCTTCAAGAAGGTGGGGATATCACCGCCCAAAGGTGTCCTTCTCTTCGGACCTCCCGGCACGGGGAAGACCCTGCTGGCGAAGGCGATCGCCACGGAAACCCGTGCGAACTTCATATCGATCAAGGGCCCGGAGGTCCTGTCAAAATGGGTGGGAGACTCGGAAAAGGCCGTCAGGGAGATATTCAAGAAGGCCCGGCAGGTAGCCCCGAGCATCGTCTTCCTGGATGAGATCGACGCCATCGCGCCCAGGCGGGCTGGCATAGGCCATAATCAGGTGGCGGAGAGGATCGTCAACCAGCTCCTCACATCCATGGACGGGATCGAGGAGAACGTGGGCGTGATGGTGCTTGCGGCCACCAACCGGCCCGATATACTCGACGGCGCACTGCTCCGGAGCGGTCGCTTCGACCGAATGCTTTTCATCGGGCCGCCCGATAAGGAGGGCAGGGAGATCATCTTCGGGATCCATACCAGAGATATGCCGCTCTCCGGCAAGGTGGATCTCTCCGATCTTGCCGGGAGGACGGAAGGGTTCACAGGCGCCGATATCGAGGGGATCTGCAGGGAGGCGGGCCTCGTCGCCCTTCGTGATGACCTGAAGGCCAGTAAGGTAACACCGAAGCACTTCGACCGGGCCCTCTCCGAGGCCAGACCATCCGTGGACGAGGAGACCATCGAGGCTTACAGGAAGATAGTCACCGAGTGGAAGGGCGGAATTAATAAGAAGGAGAAAACAGATAAAGGCTTATATTATTACGGTTAATACAGGGAAATACGGGGATGATAGGATGAAGTTCTTCGCTAACGACATAGCAGAGAAATATGTGATGTCCAGTGATGGTAAGTACCTGGGCATCGTGGACAATCTCGTAATGGATACCAGGTCAGGAAAGGTCCTCCATCTTCTGGTGGTCCCCTCGGAGGAGGTGGACATCCGGAAATTCAGGCTCGATTCTGATCAGAGATTGGTCCTTCCTTTTAAAAAGGTGAAATCGATCAAGGACGTAGTGATCATGGGACCACTGGATTAATGTGGCATGATGCAAATCGCCATTTACCCGGGTGACAGGCGATGAGGTTTGTTGATACGCCGGAGTGTTCACGGGGTTTCAGATTGATCCCATCACTTGCGGTGATGGGCAAGGTTCCTGTCAGGGTTACAGGGGGAAGGTACAAACCGATCGGATTGGACGGGGAGACGCTGACTGTTGTCCCCCTTGCCCGCGCCCTTCAGAAAGGGTTCTCGACACTGCACTATATCGACATACTCGGTATGACCAGGGGCGAGGTCGAATGGAACATGATACAATCGATAATGGATACGGGCGAGGTGTGGGGCGATGTCGGAGCGGTTGACTCCGATTCCATCATCGATGTGATCATGGCGGGTGCCTCGGAAGCGGTGGTCTCCACCAAGATGATCAGGTCCCTGGATGAGATCGCATCCTGTTTCGAGATGACCGAGAACCTGATGGTTCAGATCGATTACGAGGGCGGGGTCCTTGCATGTGATGATCTGATGAGGAAGATGACGGCTCCACAGCTGGTGGAGGAGCTTGTATCCCTCGGTGTGGAGAGGTTCATCATGAACGACATGACGGAGGGGAGAAAGCACATCTCCAGGGAGCTTATCGAACGGATCGATAGGTATATCCCCAAGGAAGGGGCGGTATTCGTTGACGTTCTGGACCTTTTCGAGGTTGAGGAAGTTGATGAGAGGGGCGCATCCGGAGCCGTGATCAGCTGCTCCCGTCTGATCGAGGGATTGATATGAAGGAGGAGATCGGGAAGATCGTGACATCCATATTCAACATCGCGGGAGGCGGGCCGCTTTCCAGAAGGGAGTTCATCAATATACTTGCCCACAACCTCAGATGGTTCGATCCCGAGACCTCAAAAAAGCTCCTCAATGCTGCCGTCCGGTCCGCCCGGATCAGGGTCACTCCCGATGGGATGCTGGAGAGGGCGTTCGATCCGGACACCGTTACCCTGGAGGCGGATTACACCCCGGATCCCAGCCTTGACCTTGATGAGATGACCAAACCGCTTATCGAAAGGTTGATAGAGGCGGTATGCGACCAGAACCTTCCAAGGAAGGATGCGGTGAAGATGATCAATCACGTGGGAGAGGAGCTGAACCTCCTTTTCCCTGCTGCCGCGATACACGTGGGCATCTCAAGGGGACGGGACATGTCCGAGTTCTACAACGAGGTCAACACGTTCATAATAAACGGGGAGATGTGACAGATGCCTGGCCTCATTGAGGCGGAGCTGAGATGCTCTCCGATCAGGAGGGGAGATTCGAAAGCCGTGGAGAGGCTATCGGCCCCCTTTATCGGCAATAGCGATAATAAGTTGGGCCTCCTAAGGTTGCTAAGGGGAGAGAATACGGCCTATCCGGAAGATGCAGACCTCCTGTCCGCATCGGAGGCGCTCTCCGCAAGGGGACTGCAAAGGCTCTCCCTGGATCCGATCGAGAAGCTGATCGGGACCGCAGGCCTGGACCGTGACCTGAGGGAGGTCTGCCTGAGCCGAATGTGCCTGACCGCAACGCTTCACGAGATCCCGCTTGACCTGGGGCCGCTGCTGTCCGAGCTGGGACTCATCCACTCCTCACCGTCGGATGCGGCCAGGATGCTTCACCGAAGGAGGATCAAGAAGGGACATGAGCTCGCAGACATGGAGCGCGAGCTGATACTGGGGTCGCTTGTCTACCGCAGGGCGGATATCGTTGAATCCACCTCGATGGCAGAGGACCTAGATAGGGTCGCCTCGATACACTTCGAGAAGGCGAAAGATATCGCATCCAACTTGAGGGATGATAAAATGGGAAAAGGGTGGGGGACCTACCACCTCACAAGATGCATGATGATCTCTGGAGCCCTCCGTGGGCAGATCGGCCTCCTGCGCAGGGGAAACAAGGATCTGACCGAGGGGCTCGAGCTGGCCAGATCGGGGCCGTACCAACCGCTGATGCTCTCCATTCTGCTGGAGATATGCTCCTTTGCCGAGAAGCTGGAGGGGGCCGAGAAGCTGTTGGATGAGGCGCGCATGATCGCCGATGGGCTTGAAAACACGCCCGCACTTGCGAGGATCGCCTATATCCACGGAAGCCTGGTCTGCCTGGAGGGGGAAGGGGACGGGGATATGCGGAAGGGAAGGATCCTGAAAGGGGCCCAGGAGATACTCCTCGCCTCGGACCGGCCGGGGGCCACATCGGGGGATTCGGTTCCCGCCATATGGAGATCGGAGGC